>JBEEGK010000361.1:0-3263 GCA_041166845.1 Acidobacteriaceae bacterium | reverse complement strand
TCCAACTCGGCAAATTTATCGAGCGGGCCTGCAACCTCTGCATTCTTGTTGATGCTTATTTTTCCCTCGATAAGCACGCCGATGACCTGGATTGGGTCGGACTCTTGACCAGCTGTGCCGCATTCGAGGCCTACTGCAAGGCATGTACCGCGGAATTAAAGCCAGAGCGTATCGCTGATTTCATTCTCTTGCAGCCTGAGTTTCCATTCTCAGTTCGCTACTCGCTCGACCGAATGCACCAGGCACTCACTTCCATCGGCAATCTTTCTCTGAGCCGCAGAACGGGGAAAATCGAAAGATTGATCGGACGCCTGCGGTCCGCAGTCGCCTATGTGCAGATCGCCGACGTCATCCGCGGAGACTTGCACAAATATCTGGCGGGAATTATCGAGCAGTGCCGCGACCTGCATGCAGCGGTGAATGAAGTTTATATCGAATATCCCATTGAGGTCGCTTTCGAGTCCTGATGTTTTACGCCGTCCGACATTTCACGCGCTATCGCTACAGCCGCCCTGTCTGGCAGAGCATGATGGAGGTGCGCATGCATCCCAGGAGCGAAGGCATCCAGCGCTGTTTCATATTTCAGCTTTCAGTGAATCCGCGCGCCAGAATTTTCTCCTACACCGACTGCCGTGGGAATCTCGTACATCACTTCGATCTGCCGTCGCAACATCGCCAACTCACAATTGTCTCTGACGCGCTGGTAAATATTGACGCCCAGCAACCACTTGTGGAGTCCATGGAGTATTCGGCTTGGGAGGAACTTGAAAAACAAATTGAGCAGAAGGATTACTGGGATATGCTGATGCCCAGTCATTTTGCGCGCACTTCGCCGGAACTGGAAGAGCTGGCCAGCGAGATCGGCGTGAATCAACGTGAGGGCCGCAGCCCGCTGGCCTTTCTCCATAATCTTGTGTCGGGTGTTTATCGAAGCTTCTCTTATGTCAAGAAGAGCACCTCAGTAAACTCGCCAATTGAGCTGGCTCTTCGATCACGCCAAGGGGTGTGTCAGGACTTCGCTCATATCGCGATAACGTTAATTCGCAATGCGCAGATTCCCTGTCGCTATGTGAGTGGATATCTTTATCACGGTGGCGAGACCAACGATCGCTCGGCAGATGGTGCAACGCATGCGTGGCTGGAAGCACTTCTTCCGGGCCTGGGCTGGGTGGGTTTCGACCCCACGAACAATCTTATCGCCGGCGAACGGCACATCCGTACAGCGGTCGGAAGGGACTATGCGGATGTGCCCCCAACCATGGGGACTATGAAGGGAAAATCCGACACGGAATTGCAGGTGAGAGTGCGCGTTACTCCCTCAGAAGCCGTGCTTCCACCCGACGAGGAATTTGCGGCGGATGAAGAATGGTCTCAGTTTATTCACGAAGATCAGCAGTCGCAGCTGAAACACGCCCAGCAACAGCAGCAGTAATTAGTCCCCCATCACTAATACAAATGAAATTCGCGCGATGAGCTGATGCCCATCGCGCGAAAGAACTGCGTTTGGCTAAAGGTTTCTAGAAAGTGCCTCCGGGAGGGCACGCTTTCGCCGGGCCAAGAAACTTTCCGGCATTCGAGAACTTGCCTCCAGCAGAAATAGACGGAGTAGCTTTAGCGTTGAAGAACCACCCAAAATACGCCAGTTCCTGCAAGTGGTAGATGTAATTGTTGCTCATCTTCACCGAAGGCGCCAATGAACCGCTTAATGGGTCTCCATTTTCGAGATTAGATTGACATGCGCTAACTTGCCCAATGTGTCCCCACGCTGGCACGGCATTGGAGCCATAAGGGTCGTCCATCCATTCGCCGATTTCATGAGCGGCGATTGATGTGTCGGAAACCGTGGGGCCAAAGATACTGCTTTGGTCGAACTCCATCGGGGAATAAGTCTGTCCATTCGGAGGTCCGGCGGTCGCGCCGTGATAACCGAGGATGCAGCAGTTCGCGGTGATGGGAGCGCCATTCGACATCACAACGTCATAAATAAGCAAAATTACGAGCTCGTTCGGAGTCGCTGCTGCTTTCGGTAGAGCTGTGCCGTTGACCCACGCGTCGAATGCGTTGATGTCAATAATTCCAAACTGACCGAGCGGGTTTTTCTTAGGGCCGCACCCTCCATTGCCGAAGGTGGACGTAGAATAAACCGCTCCCGAGCCGGTTGGCACTTTGTAGGTCTGTGCAGTCTTGACCGTTATCGTTGAAAGCCGAGTGTGATAGGTCGGCGAGATAACTTTCCAGAAGTTCGCCCTCTGATAAGCGTCAACGTATTGCGTAGTTCCGACGTTAATGCCTCCCATGGTATAGGTCGCGTTGCCGAACAATGGGGAATTACGGAAAACTGTCAGCGGAACGTTGTTAGGTGCAACCATGCATTTGGTGTCCGCTACCGCAGGATTGAAAACCGTGCCATTGATATTAATGATCACGGGCACAATCGCCACTGGAATATTCGTGGTCGTGGTCGATGAGAACGGACTCTGCCCCACCATGGTCACGGGATACGATTTACCGTTTTTTGTCGCCTTCAGGGTAGTTGTCCACACCTTTAATCCCGAACCGGTGAGTGCGGTATTTTCAGCGTCTGCAAAGTCGAAGCCTGGCGCTGGAATTACGGTACTGTAAGGCTTTAATTTGGGGAGGTTTTGGGCAGCGGCTGAGCAGACTAGGGCGCAGGCGATGACCCCGAGCAAACTAGAGGTTCTGACTTTCATTAACGCGCTCCTACATCAAAATGAATGAGGACAAAAAATGTCTGGGACGAAAATCATTGTATATTCAAGTCCCGCAATCGAAGCGATGAAAAACAAATTCTTTTTCTTATTTCGCGAAGGATTGTTACGAGAAGGCTAATGAACGCAATTTTTGACTGAACCTAGTAAGATCGCGCCTTTGGATAATTTTGAACGACACCGCCTTGTAACGCGCGGACAACCCTACATAAGAATACGCACCGGATGTTTCTCCGCATTTTCAAGTTCGTGTGCAACCCAGTTCGGTCTGGTAAAATCGGGATGCTCCGAGAGCCGTTACCCCACCTCTGAATATGATCAGAATGCAACGGAGCCAGTCGCGAGGGAGCTCCAAGTTATTGATGATGTTAAGAATGGCGGCGTAGCTCAGGTGGTTAGAGCGACGGTCTCATAATCCGTAGGTCGTAGGTTCGAGTCCTACCGCCGCCACCAGTTTTCAAAAGTACCTCAGGCGACGCCTTTGGCAGCTTTCTTTGTCTGATCCAACATCTCATCGGCCCGATTAAGTAAATC
>JBEEGK010000360.1:0-5699 GCA_041166845.1 Acidobacteriaceae bacterium | reverse complement strand
TTGCATAGGTTGTTCATTGCAATCAGCGTCATTTTTCTCGCCGGCTCTGCCACAGTCATTCACTCTGGAACAAGTGATGAGCTCTCTGTTTCCATTCAGGGCCTCCCCGATCTAAAGTCGTGTCGTCCACCCTCTGATTCGTATGAGAACTTTTTGGTGTCAAGAATCGTCACTAAACGCGACTTGATAAAAGCAAACTTTCAACCACGCACTAGTTGACCGAGGTAGACATCCCGTGCTCCGGGTTCTTCAAACCAGGAATGCCAGGAACGGCATCAGCCCCGCAAAAGCACTGCTCGTAGGTAAAGCACATACCTTCGAAAATCTGGTCCCAGCTAGTTGAAAGCGCAGACATGCGAGCGGCCAGACCCATCGACCGCAGTAAGAGGGGCTGCGTAAGCAAAAGTTTGGTGTAGGACACGAAGTCCTTTAGATTGCTGGCGATATAACCGGTCTTGCCATGTTGTACCGTGTCTTTAGGTCCACCGACAGAGCTGACGACGGCAGGAACGCCCGAAGCCAGTGCCTCCAAAACCACGAGGCCAAAAGTGTCCGTTTCCGACGGAAACACAAAAAGATCCATATCAGCGAATGCGCGGGATAGATCCTTCCCAGTAAGGATTCCAGTAAATTCCGCCTGTCGCATATTTTTTCCCAGCCATTTCCTTTCCGCTCCGTCCCCCACGAACACTATGCGGAATTCCCGGTGGCCCTCGCTGAGTAAAGCGTGCTCGATGCGCGCAAGTACACATACGTTCTTTTCTGCCGAGAGTCGTCCTACGTAGCCGATTCTGAATGGACCTGCTTCGCGGCGCCGAAACTCGGGACTAAAAATCGTAGTGTCCACACTATGAGACATCAAAAAACAAGGTTTGGCGGTCCTCTGTTTCAAAAGGGTCACCATGCCGCGGTTAGGGGCGAACAGAAGCCGCGGAATTTTGTAAAAGCGCACAGCACCCTTTAAAGCCCAACTTTCTGCAGCGTCGAGCAATCTTTTAGATAAAGGTCTTGGAAGCAAGGACAGCGCTCGAGACAAACGACTTCGAGCATACTGATGCAAGTTTGTTTCCCAGCAGGCCGCCAACGGAACACGGAGTTTATGCGCAACGAGTGCGCCCAGCATCCCCACGTCGCTCGGACCCGTGATCTGAACCACGTCGGGATCGAAGTCCTGCACCCGATTGGCCACGTCCCGATAGTACCGCCAAAACGCGAGGTCATATTTGTGGGTCTGATCAAGGGGAAAAGTGAGTGGACCACGGGGAAGTTGCACTCTGGTTACTGAACCAGAAGTGACAATCTCCTTACGTGGACCCGCATGAACAGTTAAAAATTGAAATTCGCGGCTTTTAGCAAACGCTTCGAAATGTCGGCTCAACCGTGCGACCCCGTCCACCTCGTTATATGCATCCGGAAAGTAGGCGATTCTTGGGCCTCCGCTATACCTGTTTCTCACAATATTGCCTCGTACGCATTCTCCGAAGGCAGCGGTAAATTTATCGGATATCCACAAATCCTCCCCAATGCTCTCCGTACCGCAGCTTTTTCCAAGAGGCGCATGACAAAGAAGATCCGCTCGATGTACGCCGGAGGCGACTTCCATAGAGCGGAAATTGGTTCATCCATCTTTGTAGTCGGATCTGGATGAAAAACTCGATTGTCCCAGCGGCGGCAGCCCGGCTCATACTCTGGATATTCGCGAATAACATCGAGTACCGTCTGCAGCGTGCGAATGGTCAAGGGCTGGTAATACTGGGGCATAATTAGCACATGGCTGCGTTTCTCGATCCGGACTTCGCGGACAAACTCACAGAAAGTTTCAGCATGACTGAGATTGAGTGCGGCGCTGGGCTCGCATCCGTGGCGGTCCCCGCCCGAGACTAGTAATCTCTCCCACTGACCAGCCAATTCTGTAACTCGTTTATTCTCAATTCGAGTACGAGTAGCGTTAATTTCAAAGGCGTGCAGGAATCTCACATTGCAGCGCAAGAACTGTTCGAGTTTGTCTTTATATCGTTGGGGACCCAAACCTGCGAGGTCCCAAAGCGGATGGTTAAAGACAACAAGCACCTCCGGACATTCATCTAGCATCGCCAGCAATTCGCTCAGACGCGAATCGGAGGGATTCTGAGTGTACGCGTCGAGATCAGCGACAAGATCCTGCGCTCTGCCACTCGGCAAATTATGCACCCCGAGATGAAAAATCCCTTTCCCGAAAGGGACGCTCCACTCGAGTGCGAGCGGCACGTCTTTGGCTCCGGCCACCATTCGCAACAAAGTTGGCGCCTCGATGGTGTCGTGATCCGTAAGTGAAACCAGACCCATAAGGCCAAGTTGAACTTCGATCTGATTCTTTTCCACCTCGAAAGCCTGCTCTGGAGGCAAGGGCGGCGTCCAGTATGACTTGACTAAGTCGACCGGAATTGGCGATTTTTTGGCTTGCCATTCGAGGGCCCACTGCAAAAGCGAATGTCTACCAGCGAACTTTGGGATGAAATGGAGACTTTCCTTGGAGCGGTTAGTATGACTATGGAGTGATACTGCCGACTTATAGTGCTTGAACTTGAACTCGAGCTCATTACACAAGCGGAAGATACTGTTCTGGGTCAATGAGTGTCCTCCATCTATAGTCGCGCAACCGTTGCGATCAGTTGCCGCGCATGGGTTGCTGACCACTTGGGCTGGAACGCGTATTCTCGACGTGTCCCGACCTGCGAAGATGATTCAACTCAAGTTTGGGTCGTCAGCCAGCGTGGAATTTTTCAATCCATTCCCAGTATGACTCAGTCGTCATCAGCATCGCTGCGGCTCTAACAAATGTGAGCGGCGAAGAGTGACTGCATTTGCTTAAGCGCATCGCCTTCCAGCGGTTCCTGAGAATGGAATTCCTTTCCGCAAGATTCACAAACAGCAATAGCAATCGGGGTGAGTTTTACAATACGCAGGAGTCGAGGCACGCATCAGCGAGCGTATAGCGGTACGAGACAAAGGTCGGTTCCTTATCGAACATAGCGTGCATTCGGTACGGTCGCTCACGCCTTTGCCACTGCTGGGATGCGAACTCCAGTTCTCTTCGTTGATCGAGATCTGACGGGTAGAAGATACTCCGCCAACCTTTATAGCGCCAACCGGAGATTCCCATTCGGATTTGGCTGATGGGGGAGCTCATTGTCTTTGAGATGGCTATCTTTGCGTAATCGGTGGCTTTCGACCTGGTCAGCTCGGGCGGACTGTCGCGTTTGCGGAGCCACGAATTCGAGATCGAATTGAATTCTGAGAGGCGAGCTGTTCGACAGTCGGAAACCAACTGCACCGCCAGTCAGGTTAGACCCCATTCACTTTCATTGCGATGTTCAGGGCCGCGAGGATTAACTCGAAGATAGCTCTCAAGTGGCCGGTCGGGTCTTACGAAAATCCTGGCTCACGTTTCCCGGATCTCCCCAGAGGAAAAAGACAAAAGGCGAGTAGCATCGCGGGACTCGGCCACGTACCAATCGTGGCAATCTCTTGGTTGCAGGAGGCTGTTACAGTTAACCAAATAGAGTTAACCATGAAGAGAGTACCCTTGAGGTTCTGTCCAACCAGGCACAAAGACGCATTTGTTCGAGAGCTTGGAACGGAGTTGTTGGTTATTGTTCCGGAAAGCAAAAAAGCGCACTGCCTGAACGAGACAGCAGGAAAAATTTGGATGCTCTGCAACGGTGATAATACCGTTCTCGATATAGCGAGCTTTTTATCCCAAGAATTCGATTACAAAGTTGATGCGCAAGTTGTGTGGATGGCCCTTGCGGAATTACAGAAGGCTAAATTACTTGTGTCGCTACCATCATTTCCAGAACGCCCCGCTTCCGCTTCGCGTAGGGAACTGTTGCGAAAGATGGGGATGTCTGTGGCGCTGGCATTGCCCGTAGTTGCGTCGATCGTAATCCCAAGTCCCGCTGCGGCAGCATCCTGTGGTGGACCTGGCGCGACTTGCATGACCAACGCGGCCTGTTGCTCAGGAAGGTGCAATAACGGTGGGCACTGTGCGGGATAAGTGTGGAATGCAGGATGAGTATGCTGGCAGCCTGACACTCTGTGAAGTCACGAGCATGGGAATCGATCTCAGATCGTCACTCGCCGAGGGCCGGTACCTTGCGAGAGTCCTAGAAGGCAGTTGGCGCAAAACGCCTCCGCTGCTGAAAGTTGAAACGGAGCACGTTGTTGCCACTATCCCTTTATTACTTGCGTCCCGAGCGGGAGCCTTAGCTTGGAAGCGAATTAGTAGCGGTGGCGGTCAACTTCTGGACGGCATTGCGGAAGTTCTGCGGAACACTTACCGCGAATCCGCAATTCACGCCGCGCAACATGAATTCCAACTCTGCCAAATCATCAAAGCTGTGCGGTCCGCTGGAGTGGAACCGATTCTTATGAAGGGTTGGGCTGCGGGCCGCCTTTATTCTGAACCGGGACTTCGGCCAAGTGGGGACATCGACCTGTGTGTTTCGCCGGAACAACTTGACACCGCGAGGAAGGTGTGTGAGAAAGCAGAACACGATTCGTATGTAGTGGACCTGGACCACGATGAGATCACAAAATTCGGCGACCAGAGTTTTGGTCAACTCTATGATCGTTCTGAACTCGTCCAACTAGACGGGACGAAGATTCGGGTTTTGGGGGCCGAAGACCATCTCCGTGTCCTATGCATACATTTTCTGAAGCACGGTGGCTGGCGGCCGATATGGCTCTGTGATATCGCGGCTGCGCTGGAAGCCAGACCCGCGAATTTCAACTGGGTCATTTGTCTAGGAAAAAATAAGCGACGGGCCGACTGGGTACTTTGTGCTTTAGGGTTGGCCAACCAATTACTTGGAGCGGAGCTCGGAGATGCGCAGATCGGCGAGGGAAATAGAGTTCCGAAATGGCTAACCTCCAGTGTTTTGAAACAGTGGGGAAGACCGCACCCCGTGCTCTCCCACTTTGAATATCAGCTCAAGAAAAGCTTAACGCACCCCAGAGACTTCTTGCGGTATCTCGCTACGCGTTGGCCGAATCCAGTTGTTGCTTCAGTGGATTTTAATGCAGACTTTGATCAACGAAGCCGGCTGCCTCTGCAAACACTTCATTTCCTCAGAAGTGGCGCGAACCTGTTCCCACGATTGCTCCGCATGGGCTTGACCGAATAAGCATTCCCAATCCGCATCCGTCGCTTAGGGTTTTGTCGGGCTTACCGGCTTCTTCGTCCCGGGTCCGCTGAGCTGGTCGTAAATTAGGGTACCGGCAATCGGGACAACAATTGCCCCGGCCAGAAGCGCAACGACTTCCCAGTTTTTAAGCCCTTTATCGTAAGCCGCAGGGGGAGGCCCTTTGCGTTTCTTCTTCTTCTTTTCCTTGTCAGAGTCCTGGCTAGGGGAAGTTTGTCCCTGCGCATTGTTATCTTGGCCAGTATTGTCTGCGAGATTTTCAGCGAGGAGATCGTGCTTTAAACCCTGGCCTGGTTGTAAAACTACGGTATCGTTGCCGTCGGTGACGCGAAGTGAACCCTCCATCGCGGCAATAGTCTCAGCCCCGCGTTGCTTCACCAGAGCGAACTTGGTGGCTTCAGAGGAGACGGGCGAAATCGAGAGATCCGCTAGTCGGCCACCGGTAACCTTCTTCGTCGTAATCACCGCACTGCCATGGGTTAATTCGACGTTATTTTGCTGGTAAAGGACTGATGA
>JBEEGK010000359.1:0-3480 GCA_041166845.1 Acidobacteriaceae bacterium | reverse complement strand
TCGAGAATTAACCGGATGCAAAAAGATTTGCAGTGGCGGATAAAAAAGGGCACCCTGATGAAGGTACCCTTCGAATATTGTCGGGAGAACTTTTAACGTCTCGCACCGCCTCGGATCGCGTGGTATAGAACGAGAACCACTACGGCTCCGACAACGGCCACGAACAGACTGTATAGGTTTAGTCCGGTGACGCCGCGGGCTCCGAACATGTTGAAGAGGTAGCCCCCGACCACCGCTCCGATAATTCCCAACACGATGTCCAGAAGCACGCCTTCGCCGGTTTTGTTGACTAACTTACTTCCCACGAAACCAGCGATCAAACCCAAAACGATCCAAGCTAGAAACGACATGTCCGATCCTCCTTATTAGTAAGCGCGACGAGCATATCACGCTGGCTCCGAACTTACTTCAACGACTTGGTTGCAGGTGTCCGCAACACGTGAAATACTCCCTCCCGGTGGCCAGCTAGCCTCGGATACTTGACAAGGTTAGCTTCCACCCGCACTACCTATGGCGGACTGGACTTAACCACTCCAAAGGTATTTTTGTCGAAAAGTCAGCTACAATCTGTGCCATGGCAAATCTAACTGGTCTCCACAAGATAGTGACGGAACTACGCGCCGAAAGAACTAACCTAGTAAACCAATTGCGACATGTGGATGCCGCCCTTTCGGTCTTAGGTAAATTACATGGGAAGCTGGAAGTCACGGCTGTGAGTACAGGGCGGCGGCGTGGCCTCTCTGCGGCTGCGCGCAGGAAAATCTCAATCGCCCAAAAAGCCCGCTGGGCAAAAGTAAAAGCAGGCAGAAAATAAACGGCGATGTCGGGAATTTGAATTCCCGCATCGCCCGGGGGGAAACCTTTGATGAGTGAAATAGTTGTCAAGCCAGACACAACGGAATTAGACTATCGTTCCTACATTCAGTTTGCCCTTACAACCGCCCTCCTGATCTGCTCAACATTGCTTCCCTCCTTCGCTCAGTCTCCTGGACAAGATCACTCGGTCCAGCGCCAGCCGTGGATGGACACCAGCCTTTCTCCCGATGAGCGGGCAAATTTGGTGCTGAAGCAACTGACGCTCGAGGAAAAGCTCAACCTCATTCACGGAAATGGCATGCCGGGGTGGGGCAAGGCCATGCCTACCGACTATCTCGGAAACGGTGGCGCGGGCTTTGTACTTGGAATTCCGCGTCTAGGAATTCCATTTATCCAGATGAGTGATGCCGCTTATGGAGTGCGCAACAGCGCTGATAACGGCCGCTACTCGACCGCTCTGCCGTCGAGCCTGGCCGCGGCGTCGAGTTGGGACCCGCAAGCTGCCTGCGACTATGGTGCTCTGATTGGACGCGAGCTTCGCGCGCAGGGCTACAACATGACTCTGGGCGGTGGTGCAAACATCACTCGTGAGCCGCGCAACGGCAGGACCTTCGAATATATGGGCGAAGATCCAATTCTGGCCGGCACTCTCGTCGGCAACCGAATTAAATGCGAGCAGGCGCAAAATGTGATTGGCGACATCAAACATTACACCTTGAACGATCAGGAGAGCGGACGCGAGGAAGTCAACGCGACTATTGATAAGCGAGCACTTCGCGAGAGCGACATGCTGGCATTTGAAATTGGTATCGCTATTGGAAATCCGGGCGCGGTGATGTGTTCTTACAACGCTCTGAATGGCGTCTATGCGTGCGAGAACAGATACTTGCTTACCGATGTTCTCAAAAAAGAATGGAATTTTAAGGGCTTCGTTGTTTCCGATTGGGGTGGTACCCATAGCGCTGCAAAGGCATCGGCTGCGGGGTTGGACAATGAAGAGCCGCGCGGAGATTACTTCGGCGAACCGTTCAAACAGGCCCTGCAGTCCGGCCAAATCCCTATTGCGGAATTGGACGAACACGTGCGCCGCGTTCTGCGTTCTGAATTTGCCAGCGGAATCGTTGATCATCCCCTACAGAAACGAGTGGTAGATGTCGAAGCTGGATTTGAAACTTCGCGCCGGATTGCCGAGCAAAGCACCGTCCTGCTCAGAAACAGTAATGGAGTGCTGCCGCTCGATCGAGGAAAAATTCGCTCAATCGCCGTCATCGGCCCACACGCTGACACGGGAATGATTTCTGGTGGAGGCTCGGCGCAAGTTGACCCGCCCGGAGCCCCACCCACCAAATGGCAGGAGCATATCTGGTTTCCGACATCGCCTCTGAAAGCTGTTCAGTCCAAAGTTTCGAGCGCAAAAGTGCAGTTCGATTCGGGAGAAAATCCCGCCGCTGCCGTGGCTTTGGCTAAGAACTCTGATGTCGCAATTGTTTTTGCTTACCAATGGAGTAGCGAAGGGTTGGACTTGCCGAACCTTTCACTCCCCGAGAATCAGGATGCCCTAATCGAACAGGTAGCGGCGGCGAATCCGCGCACGATCGTAGTGATCGAGTCCGGAACTGCTGTTACTATGCCTTGGGCTGACAAGGTCGCTGGCATTTTAGAGGCGTGGTATGCGGGCAGCAAAGGCGCAGACGCCGTCGCGAATATTCTTTTCGGCGAAGTGAATCCGAGCGCGAAGCTGCCGATGACTTTCCCGCGCAGCGAAGTTGATCTTCCCCATCCCCAACTTGTGAAGCCGCCGCAAGACACGAAGCTTAATGACGACAATCGCAGAACTCTTTTGACCAAGCCGACGTTCACCATTCACTACGACGAGGGATTGAAAGTCGGATACAAATGGTATGACGCCGAGAAAAAGCCGGTGCTGTTTCCCTTCGGCTTTGGGCTCTCTTACACAACGTATAGCTATTCTGACCTGAAGATAAGCGGCGTTAAAGAGACCACTGTGACCTTCTCGGTGAAAAATACTGGCAGCCTCGACGGCGCCGAGATCGCACAAGTTTATGCAGCGCTTCCGGCGGCTGCCAACGAACCTCCGAAGCGCCTGGTCGGTTGGAGCAAGGTCACTCTTAAGGCGGGCGAGAGCAAAGAAGTGAGGGTAACTATCAATCCCAAGTATTTGTCTATATTCGACGAGGGCACTAACGGATGGAAACAAGTACCCGGTAGCTATTCGTTCATGGTGGGAGGCTCGTCTCAATACCTGCCCCTAGTGGGGAAAATCAGCATCAATTAGTCCTTCTCTAATCGCTTGATTCGACTCATGTGCCAGCAGCGGGTTCTTATTTTCCGGAACGGGCTATAGCCATCCAAAAACTGTCCGTGCTTCCTTTCTGCCGGACATCCAACCCGCCCAGCGTGCATCTCAATAGCAAAAATATCGAGAATCAGGTGACGTGCCATGCGAAAACTCGGAATAGCGATTGGTATCTTGATATTGCTGGTAGTCGTGGGGGTTGGGATTTTTGCCGCGACCTTCGATGTGAACCGGTATCACGGCCTCATTCAGTCGGAGCTGCAACAGCGCCTCGGCCGGCAGGTGACGTTAGGCGAGATGCATTTGGGCATCGTCCCTCCCCGCTTTCGGGTGCAGGACATTGCGAT
>JBEEGK010000358.1:0-6470 GCA_041166845.1 Acidobacteriaceae bacterium | reverse complement strand
CGGTCGCTGCGCCCCGCGGACCGAGAGCGGTTTGACTGCCCTGTCCGCCGAAAGCGGCTGCGATGTCTCCGCTCTTGCCGCTCTGTAGCAGGACAACAATGATCAGAAAGAAACACACAAAAACGTGGACGATGGTGAGAAGAATAATCATGAAGTTAACGGTTTGCCATTTCTTCGGGATATCAATCCCGGCGTTAAATTAAATATGGTGCGGAAGGGGGGATTTGAACCCCCACGCCTTTCGGCGCCACCCCCTCAAGATGGTGTGTCTGCCAGTTCCACCACTTCCGCAAATCCTGGTACCCGCTCAAGCCTAATGAATGGCCATTGACGAGAACGTGTATTTTAACACGCGCACCAAGATCGGGGCGTCGGTCAGGCGCGGGTCTCGGTCGTCCTCGTTCTCTTCAGGGTTCGAATTTATTATGATGTTCTGATGGCTTTTCCCATCAAAGTCTGCAGCATTTGTTCAGAGGAGTTTGAACTGAAGCCCGGCAAGCCTGGCTTCGCTAATCGTTGTCCGGAGTGCAGCGCGGATGACGTCGAGGCTCAACGGAAACCAAGTGGTGGCGTCGTCCACAAGGCCGATAAAGAAGCGAACGCGGCCCGCAGGGAGGCGATGCGCAACCTTCTTTACCGTAAAGACAGTTAGCAGGTCGGCGCCCTGTCGTGATGGCTTAGTAATTCACAATGGCCGCAAACGACTTTGGATCCAGGCTCGCTCCTCCGATGAGAGCGCCGTCAATCTCTGGTTCTGCCATCAAGGACGCCGTGTTCTCTGACTTTACAGAGCCTCCGTACAAGATTCGCATGTTGGACGAAAATTCTTCGCCGAAGGCCTTCGCCGCCTCTGCACGAATTAACCGGTGCGCTTCCGACGCCATCTGCGGGGTAGCAGTCTTGCCGGTTCCGATGGCCCAGACTGGCTCGTATGCGACCACGAGTTTGCCGGCTTTTTTGGCCGACATCGTGTAGAAAGCGCGCAGACACTGGCGTCGCAGGACGTCTTCCGTCAGCCCTACCTCACGCTCTTCCAATACTTCGCCCACACACACAATCGGTGTGAGATTCGCTTCCAACGCTGTCTTCAGTTTCAAATTCACCGTGTCGTCGGTTTCGCCGAAGTATTGACGCCGTTCCGAGTGTCCGATGATTACGTGCGTACAGCCCGCAGCGACCAGCATCGAAGCTGACATCTCTCCCGTATAAGCACCTTCTTTTTCCCAATGCATGTTCTGCGCACCAATCGCGACTTGAGAATGCTCGGATGCAGCGATTGCTGCAGCAAGATCTACGAAGGGAGGGCAGACTACAATTTCGCTGCGATCCTGGCCCGCGATCATGGGGAGAAACGCATGAAAGAATTCGCGGGTCTGCTGCGGCGTCTTGTACATCTTCCAATTGGCAGCCATCAACTTCTTGCGGGCCATAGGCTAATAATTATCTCGAATGGATTTATTTCTTCTCAGACAGGGCTTCCACGCCGGGCAGCTTTTTGCCTTCTAGAAACTCGAGCGACGCGCCGCCGCCGGTGGAGATGTGAGTAATTTTATCTGCGACACCGGCAGCGCGGATCGCAGCCACTGAGTCTCCTCCGCCTACGATGGAAGTAGCGCCTGCGTTCTCCGCCACGGCTTCGGCGATCTTGAACGTTCCGCGAGAGAAAGGCGTCATCTCGAAGACGCCCATCGGTCCGTTCCACACGATAGTGGCGGCTCGTGAAATTTCTTCCGCAAAAAGCTCCGCGGTCTTCGGACCAATGTCGAAACCCATCATGTCATCGGGAATCGGTTGACCCTCACCGATTGTGCGAGTGGGTGCTGTGACTTCCATCTTGGCGGCAACAATGTGATCTATCGGCAAAAGAATTCGTACATCGCGCTTTTTTGCGTCTTCGAGAAGTTTACCGGCGAGTTCGAGCTTATCTTCTTCCACGCGCGACTTCCCAACTTTCTGACCCTGCGCCTTAAGGAAGGTGTAGGCCATCGCGCCCCCGATGATGATCGAATCCACCTTGCTCATCAGATTTTGAATTACGCCGATTTTGTCGCTCACTTTGGCGCCACCAAGAATCGCCACAAAGGGATTCTCGGGGTATTGCAGCACCCTGCCCATGTACTCGAGCTCTTTCTGCATGAGCAGCCCAGCTGCTGATTTCTGGACAAACTTTGTTATTCCTACCGTGGACGCGTGAGCCCGATGGGCGCTGCCAAATGCATCGTTCACGTAATAGTCGGCCAGCCCGCCCAATTGCTTGGAAAACTTTTCGTCGTTAGCCTCTTCTTCCTCGTGGAAACGAAGATTTTCCAGCAGCAGACTTTGCCCTTTTTCCAGCTTTTCCGCCATCTCTTTAGCTTCCTGACCAACGCAATCCGGACAGAAACCCACATTTTCTCCACGAGCGAGCTCGCGGTCGAGCAGCATCCGCAACCGTTCCGCAACTGGCTTTAAGCTCATCTTAGGATTGACCCTGCCCTTCGGACGTCCCAAGTGAGAGGCGAGAATCAAGCGCGCACCGTGCCGCAGCGCGTACTCAATCGAAGGAAGCGTTTCCCTGATGCGAGTGTCGTCCATCACCCGCCCGTCATCGAGCGGCACGTTGAAATCCACCCGCATAAAAATGCGGCGGTCGTTAACTTCCAGGTCGCGAATCGAAAGCTTCGGCATTCAATTAACCTTCCGCAAAGAAAACATTGCCGTGGGATCGGCTTTTATTCGGACATAACAATCGGCCATGAAGCCCTGGTCTTCTAGAACTATGTAGACCAGCGCTGCCACAATCACAAGCCCTTGCCGCCAATGTAATTAATGAGATCGCGTACCCGGCTGGAATATCCCCACTCATTGTCGTACCAGGAGATCACCTTGACGCAATTGCCTGCCACCACTCTGGTCATGGGAGCGTCCACGATAGAGGAACGTCCATCACCTTTAAAGTCGGAGGAAACGAGTTCGCTTTCCTCGAATCCTAGATAGCCCTTGAGAGGTCCGTTCTGCGAAGCTTTTTTCAGCGCAGCATTTACTTCTTCGACCGTGGTTTTCTTCTCGACAAATGCAACCAGATCTACAACTGAGACATTGGGAGTAGGAACGCGCATCGCGAATCCGTCGAGCTTCCCCTTCAAGTCCGGGATGACAAGATTGATCGCCTTAGCAGCCCCTGTTGACGTAGGAATCATGTTGATGGCAGCCGCGCGCGCCCGCCTCAAATCTTTGTGCGGGAAGTCGAGTATGACCTGATCGTTGGTATAGGAATGGATCGTTGTCATGGTTCCGCTGACGATCTTGAATTCATCGTTTACTACCTTCGCGATCGGCGCGAGGCAATTCGTTGTGCAGGAGGCATTGGAAATAATGTGATCCTTGGCGGGGTCGTAATTCTGATGATTCACTCCCAGTACAACGGTGAAATCTTCGTTCTTGGCAGGAGCAGAGATGATGACTTTCTTCACCGGTCCGCGCATATGTTTCTTGGCGTCGGAGGCATCGGTAAACCGGCCGGTGGACTCAACCACGATCTGCGCGCCCACGGATTCCCAAGGCAGCTTAGCCGGATCTTTTTCGGCGAAGACTTTAATAGTCTTACCGTCAAACGTGATGCCGTCAGAAGTCGAAGAGATTTCGTTTTTAAGGTTGCCAAGAACAGAATCGTATTTCAGCAAGTGCGCCAGCGTTTTCGGATCCGTAAGATCGTTGACGGCAACAAACTCGATGTTGGGGTCGTTCAGCGAAGCGCGCAGGACGTTGCGTCCGATACGCCCGAATCCGTTGATACCTACTTTGACTGCCATTGAGCCTCCGAATGTGAGATGACGACGGGTCTAATGTCTTGTGAATTATTGGGAACTAAAAATCTTATCAGGGCAGGCAGCAGGCAGCAAATAAACACATTGGAGTCGAACCGCTTATCCCCGTGTGACGGGGGCGATATTTTCGATAACGATATATACGTTCGTTTTGCTCCCGACCGAGAGGCGCGAGAGCCAGTATTTCTTGTTGATGAGACTTTTTGCGCGTGCCCACTCCTGTTCCGGAAGGATTCGTGCGCTGGCCTCGAACTCCGGGCCGGTAATCTTGCCTCGAATTGTGCAGGGCGCAATTCGGACCTGAGGATTATTGCGGATACGTTTGCTTTTCCCAGCGTCAATTTTTGAAACCACGAAAAGCTGATCGCCGTCTTCTCCAAACCAAACCGGCGTGGGAACTGCAACACCGGTCTTACGATAGGAGATGAGTGACAAGTACTTTTGCCCTGCAAGTTCCCACGGAATTGGCATAAGACATTCTACGGCGGACATGGTTTCGCCAGATAGCGCCTCTGGTTCGCTCCGGAGGGCGCGCATTGCTCCCAAGTGTGCTGGTGTGTTAAAAGCCTGACATGCGCAAATGGATGAGCGAGCGTCTCAAACGCCGCCAAAAATCTTCCGAGGAGGCCAAGCTTAAGCCCCCAGCAGCACCACTGCAGCCGGCTTATTTTGATTCGAAAGCTCCTCAAAGCCGGACGCCAGCTGAGGCACAACCGGAATTCAAGATCGAACCGGAGAACGTTGAACCTGCCGCAAGCCCGGCTCGTTCCGCATCGCCGCGTAGCCGCCAATCACCGAGTTCGCAGCAAGCTCCAGAGCAGTCCGCGCATGTTCCTGGCACGTCAGGCGAGTTGTCCAGAGAAATTGATTACCCGAGCACCGATAATCAGACCAACGAGGGTCAGAAGGCGACTGACGATCGCCCACGTCGTCGTCGGCGTGGTAGAGGCGGTCGCGGACGAACGCAAAGCGCCGCGACTCGTGTTGGCTCCCAGGCTGGAAATGCTCAATCTGAGCAGCCTGTAAAAGTAGACGGTGTCGTGCCGGTCTCGTCGTCGGAAGTTGGAGCAGCAGCTTCCGCCCGCCCTTCAAAGGGCATCGTCGTTCTTGCCATCGGACTACCGGGGTCAGGCAAAAGTTCGTGGTTCAAGCGGCATGATATCGCCCCTCTTTCCAGCGACTTGTTGCGAGCGTTGCTGTTTGACGACCCCACGGAACAGCGCTTTCAGGATTTAGTTTTTTCGAACTTGCGGTCCATGTTGAAGGCGCGGTTGATTGCGCGGCGTCCCATAAATTATGTGGACGCGACCAACCTCTCGCCGCATGAGCGCCATGGCTGGATCAAGCTGGCAAACGATTATGGATACGAGCCGCAGGCGGTTTTTTTCGACGTCCCGCTCGAAGTATGCCTCGAACGGAATCAACGCCGGGAGCGAGTTGTGGACGAAGCTGTGATGCGGCGCATGTCATCCAAGTTGAAGCCGCCAACATTCGAAGAGGGCTTCAAAAAGATCACGATGGTACGGGTGAAATCGAAAGACAAAGAGTAATCTTCCTCTGGCTGTATTGACCGTGAGAGGCGCTCCCCATAAAATCAGTCTAGCTTTTCGATTCGCCCGCTATTCCATCTTCGCCACAAATTGCCCCCTCGTTCAACGGTAGGACAGCAGATTCTGGATCTGCTTATCGGGGTTCGAATCCCTGGGGGGCAACCAAACTTTTTGTCTGTAAGTCACTTTGTTGTGGCCTGTCATCCATTCTCCTCAGTCCGACTCTGCCATATTAAAAATAGTCGCGTCAGGGACGAAAGAAGCCGAAACATTCCACTTTCCGCAGGGTTTAACCTCGAATGGTACATGTGTGGTTTTCCGGTAAGATTGCGTCATGAGTTTGCCTGCCGCTATTGCCCCGTCACAAAAAGCTCCGCGCAAGATGATCTTGATTACCGGTGTAACAGTTCTGGTGCTTCTTCTGGCCGGCACTCTCTTTTTGGCCTCGCACTGGCCATTCACCCGCGAAGAAGTCATCAAGTCTCTCGAGGAATCAACCGCCAGCTCTGTTGAGATCAGGACTTTTCGTCCATTTTATTTTCCAAATCCTGGTTGCATAGCTGAAGGAGTGGTTTTTCGCAAGGGCAACGATGCTGGGGTTCCTCCATTCATCACAGTAGAGAAATTGACGCTGAGCACTGGGCTGCTGAACATGTTTCGCAAGCACTTGGGCGATTTGCGAGCGGAAGGTGCTCACGTTGTCGTTCCGCCCGGAGGTAAGTTCGAGCAGAGAAGTGATACAGGGATCGTGATAGATCATTTTGAGGGTAATGGATCCATCGTAGAATTTATCTCGCGCAAACCTGGCAAAGAGCCGCTGAAATTTGTTTTTGACCAACTAGCTCTCAAGAAGGTCAGCACCACCGCGCCTCTGTCTTATCGAATAAAACTACAGAATCCCGTGCCTCCGGGTGAGATTGACGCCAGCGGACAATTTGGTCCCTTAAACCTAAAGAACTCCAGCCAGACGGCGTTTTCCGGAGATTACACTTTTCGCGATGCCGACCTGAGAGCATTTCCCGGAATTGCCGGCAAACTCTTTTCTCAGGGAAAGTTTCACGGCACTCTGGGGCATGTTGACATCGAGGGAAATACAGACAATCCGGCCTTTGAG
>JBEEGK010000357.1:0-5279 GCA_041166845.1 Acidobacteriaceae bacterium | reverse complement strand
AATGGGATTCCCTTACATCCAGCGGGAACGAAGTGCTAAGGAAAGTCTTCATTGGTCTTTCAGAGAGCCGCTCCCTGCGCGCAGTCGCCGAACGCTCATCCCTGGGGCAGCGAATTTCCAGCCGGTTCGTTGCCGGAACTCATGTCGAGGACGTCCTCAACGTCAGCAAGGCCGTAAACCAGTCTGGCCTCAGCGTTTCCGTAGACAATCTGGGAGAGAATGTCACGAATGCGGAAGAGGCCCGGGAGAGCGCCAGCCTTTATCAGCAACTGCTTGATTCCATCGCATCCCAACACCTCGACGCCAACGTCAGCCTGAAACTCACGCATATGGGCCTTGACGTGGATGAAGGGCTCGCGAGGGAGTTAGTGTCTAGCCTGGTTGCGAAAGCGGCGTCTATGAGTCCGCGGAATTTCGTGCGCGTGGATATGGAGGGCTCGCCTTACACCAGCCGCACACTCGATTTCGTGCATGAACTTCACCGAGTCCCGGCGAATAAAGGATGCGTTGGCGCGGTGATTCAGTCGTACATGCGGCGTTCGCAAAGCGACGTGGAAAAATTGCTGGCCGAAGGCATCCGCATCCGTCTCTGCAAGGGAGCCTACAAAGAGCCGCCGGATATTGCCTTCCAGGAAAAGTCAGAAGTGGACGCCAGCTACGTCAGTCTGATGAAAGTTTTGCTGAAGAGTGGTGTTTATCACGGGCTCGCAACACACGACGAAAAAATCATCCGCACCGTCATGAGTTTTGCGACCGAGGAACGAATTCCTCGCGACTCGTTCGAATTCCAGATGCTCTATGGAATCCGTCGAGACCTACAGCAGAAGCTCGCCCAGCAGGGATGGCGAATGCGGGTTTACATTCCCTTTGGAACTGAGTGGTACCCCTATCTCATGCGCCGCCTGGCCGAGCGTCCTGCCAACGCCCTGTTCATCGCCAAGAACTTGTTTCGGAAGTAGAACTTATCTAGTCTGACATTCCGATTTCTACCTCAATCCCGCCAAAACATTAACGTGCGGGTCCGCCTTCTGCTAGCATTCTCGTATGGGCAAGAACGGCCAAACGGGCGTGACCGAGGCCTTTGCGGCACTCGCCGGCCCGCACGTGGACGACGACAAGATTGATCTGGTGCGCTCCGCGCTGACCATAGCCCGCACCGAGTATCCTGACCTAAATATTGAGCACTACTCCCGCCGGGTGGACGATCTCGCGAAGCTTGCCGAGAGCCGCATCACCGAAGTAGGCGAAGTAAAAGAAACGATTGCCGCCATTAACTACGCGCTCTTTGAGCATGGCGGTCTTCATGGGAACCGCGAGGATTACTACCATCCCAGCAATTCTTTTCTGAATGATGTCCTCGATCAGGGCCGCGGTATTCCGATCACGATGGCATTGATTTATATGGAAGTTGGCCGCCGGTTGGGCTTCCCGTTGTTTGGAGTAGGAATGCCGGGGCACTTTCTGCTGAAGCACTACGACATTGATGGCCGCGAGACTCTGATTGACTGCTTCAATGGTGGAGACATCTTGAGCGCGCAGGATTGCCAGCGTCGCCTTGATGAAATCTACTCTGGACAAATGACCCTGCGTCCGGAATTCCTGTTCGCGGTCAGCCGCAGGCAAATGCTGACGCGAATCTTGAACAATCTGAAGACGGTTTACATGTCTTCCAGAAACTTCCGCAAGGCGCTGCCCATGGTGGAACTGGTTTTGGTTATTTACCCGCGCTCGCCAGAAGATATGAAGCAGCGTGCGCTGCTGAAGTACAGCCTGGGGCATTCCAAGAATGCCGCTGACGATCTGGAAGAATATCTACGAATGTCTCCGGACGCATCCGACGCTGACGAAATCCGGCAGACCGCGCTCTCCATTCGGAGAATGCTTGCCCTCATGAACTAACGTCGCGTATTCAGCGTGGAGGGCGCGGCACAGTGTTACCTTCATCCGACGTAGGGGGCGCGAGTGGCAGGTGGGAGACCCCGTTCAGAAGTCCACGTTCCTGCTCCGAAAATTGATCGAAACGCCCGGAATCAATCGCTCGCTGGCGCGCATCCGGAGGCATGCCTCGAAGGGCACGGATGGCATTCTCGACGGCTTGGCGCCTTTCCGGAGGCAGTTGTTGCATATTGTTATTTAGCTGTCGAGCTTGACCCTTTTGCTGCGGCGTCAGGTGCTCCCAGGTTTCCATGCGGTTTAATATCTGCTGCTGTCTGTCCGCGGGCAGGGTGCTGAAGCCTCGCAGCCGCTCCTGCAATTGCTGCTGCCGGGATTGTGGGAGGCTCCGGAATTGCGGATCGCTCTCTAAAAGCCGCTTCTGCTGATCGGCCGGCAAGTCTCGATGCTGGCTGAGCCATTGTCCTGAGTGATGACCTTGCGTAGGAGTTCCAGGAGGCCTCGGGACCTGCGATTGCTGAGGCGAGTAGCTGTCGCCCTGGCGCTGACCATACTGGGGGGGCGATTGAGACTCTGGACGCTGAGACGATGGACGTCCTGGAGACGACCTGTCTGAGTAGGTCGGGTCTGAATACGATGGTGGTCGAGCGACGCGCCCATAGGAATTGTTGGGGGCACCGTAATTTCCCGAACGGGAGTATCCGTTCTCGGGACGTTGCCGTTCTTGCTGTTGCTGTCGGGTTGATCCTGGGTATTGCCTGGGCGCTGATTCGCGCGGCACCGACCCTCTGGGGCTAGAGTCGCGCGAATACGATGGGCGTGATGGCGAATTTTGGTGCTCCGCCTGCGGACGGCTCTGCGGCGTTTGTCGACTTTGATTCTGCGAGTACGTTCGTTGCCCGTACTGACGCTGGTTCTGGTCTCCATGCTGAGATTGGCCGACGCAGAAAACAGCACCGCTCAGCAGCATTATTCCTAGTGCTTTCGCGAAAATCTGTTTTGCCGGGATTGATTTAAACCGCAACATTTAAATTTTCCGTTTATTTTTCCAAGCCAATTAAGGGTTCGCAGTCACGTCCGGCTGTACGGCCAAGTCATCGAGCACATCGAAATTTGAATAAAGATCCTGATTCTTATCGAGCGCCTGCAAATCTCCCACTGCGGTACCGGGCTGGATTGGTCCGGTAGCGATCGTTCCCGCTTTGTTACCGCTTCCATTTCCAGAACGATTTATGTGGAACATCGTCAGACTCACGATCATGAGAAGCGCGACAGAAATCGCTAAAGCCGGACGCCGTATCCATTGCAGCCACCCCGAGGGCTGGGCTGCCGCCTCCTCTCGCACACGCGCGTGCAAACGCACATCGAAGTAAGGCGAGGGCTCCGGCGCCTGCCACTCATCGAGCAACGCCATCGTCTGACGAAACTCTTCCAGCTTTCCAGAGCACACTGTGCACGACTGGAGATGAGTTTTCACCTCAGCAACCGGCTCGCTTGCTCCGAGGGCCAAATCCGGCATCAACTCGTTAATCTGTTGGCATTTCATAACTGCATCCTTCACAAGAATTCTTTTAACTCTGTCCGCAGCGTTTCATACGCGCGGAACAACAATGACTTAGTCGCGGATTCACTTAGCTTCAATACTTCACCAATCTGCTTGTAATCCATCTGCTCGTACTTGTGCATCATTACCGCTAATTTCTGTCGCTCCGGCAAAGCCTGCACCTTTTGCCGAATGGCCGCGAGTCGCTCTCGCCGGGCGATGTTTTGCTCGACCGTGCTTTTGGGATCGGGCACGTCCATCGTCTGCCCAGTTTCTGCGTCCGGCACATCCAGGCTGACCGTGGTCTCCGGACGCTGGTGTCGGGTGTCGCGCGCATGATTAACTGCCAAGTTTGTCGCGATCCGGTAAAGCCAAGTCGAAAATTTCGCGCTCGCCTCGTAATTTGCGCGAGAACGATAGACCCGCAAAAAGACTTCCTGTGCCAGGTCCTCCGCCGCTGCCGAATTGTGCGCCATGCGATACATAAAGCTGATCATCGGACGCCGGTACTTCTGCACCAGATACTCGAAAGCAGAGTCGTCTCCGGCTTTGACCCGCAGCATGACCTCTGCGTCGTTGGTGAGATCCCCGGACGAAGTTTGAGATTCCCCTCTCGTCCGCGAAGCTGCGCCCCCAAACGCCAGCACGCCCTGGTTGATAGCCAGACTGCTCACAGTAGGTTGAACACCTGAGGAGAGGGGAAGTTGCGTTGAATTTTCAGAGGAATCGGACCCGGAAGTTGCGTCCTCAGAAGGGGATACGGGTGGCTTTAACGGGATGGCATCTTTCGGCATCGGGAGTCTGGCCGCGCGCCTGTTCCTCATGGCTGACAGGCCGGAGCTAGAGAGCAGCCTATCATGATCGCCGACGCTCTAAAACTGTTCGTTTGCTACAATATAGCGGCTGCACTCCTGGGCGCTTAACTCAGCGGTAGAGTGCCACCTTCACACGGTGGAAGTCGTAGGTTCAAATCCTACAGCGCCCACCATTCTCTCTTTTAGGTTGAAAGATTTACAGACGCTCTAGAGTCCAATTGAGTCCAATCGTTTAAATCGCATCGGTTGGAGGACCATTCGCACTACGTTGCCGTGGGCCTGGCGCTTACTCTCGTCCATTGCTTTGCCGTAAACATTCATCGTTGTGCGAATGTCTGCGTGCCGCATGAGTTCCTGTTGCACCTTTATAGGTGCACCAGTTTCATCCAGCAGAGTGCGGAAGGTATGCCGGAAAGTATGCCACCCGACCTCTCCTCCGATCCCAGCTCTTATGGCGGCTGGCTTGAGATAATCCTCCAGGATCGCGGTGGAGCGAAATGGCAGAGTACCGTTTGTGCGCCAACTCGCAAATACCCAATCGTCGTTTGAAGCAAAATCAGAAATCGCCTTCCAACGCAAAAGGATTTCTACGATTGCAGGATCCAGCGGCATTCCGTCTCTGGAATATTTGGTTTTAACCTCACCCGCCACTCCGTCAACGATTGCCCGCCGTACCAACATTGTTCTGCTATTCCAGTCGAAGTCGCTCCATCGAAGAGCAAACAGCTCACTGGCCCTGAGTCCCGTCACTGCATCCAGGGTAGCCAAGGTGCAGTTGCGATTTGATCGACGGCCTACAAAGGATTGAAATCTCCACTCGATTTTGAAGTAATGGAAGCCAGCGCTTCGGTATATAGCGCAGAAATGGCCTGATGGCAATCACCCGAACAAAGTGGTAGTGGGTCAGTCTGATTTCCGCAGGTTAGCCCCGATGTAGCCGTATTCCGAGGATGACAGCGATAAAGCACAAAAGATTATTGACGAACAAATTCAGCGCGAATGCACCGAAATTACCCTGATGCCAATAG
>JBEEGK010000356.1:0-4384 GCA_041166845.1 Acidobacteriaceae bacterium | reverse complement strand
ATCGCAATTACCGGCAGCGTCATCGCACCACACACAAGCTATACGCGGAATCAAGAGCCGCGTTTCCGCTCGGTGCGCACACTTGATGATTCCATTGTTTTTTCAGTTCACGACTGTGAGGGATCGTAATTCGGTGCGAAGCGACGGTCCGCGAAGTAGAAGGAGACGTCATGGCCGCATGCGGAACCAGAGCGGCGAAGCTGGTCACCGTAGCCACAATCAAGTTCACTCCCGCAGTCACTCTCGACGCCAGTACGGGATCGCTGATATGCGCGGCCTGTAACAATGCAACAAGGCTTTGGCTAATGTGCTCGATCGCAGCGTCAATCTTCTGGATCGTGTCCGGGTTTGGAGTTGATTTGTAATCGCTGTAGAGCGACTGCAGCAAATTCACATCTCGTCCCGCTTCAGCAGAAATATTCTGCACCGCGCTAGTTTCCGCCGGACTGAGTTGTTTCTCGGATTGCAGCGTCGTGACTAGCGTACCGATGTTGAGGGCCATCTGCGCCAGCACGGGAAGATCCGCTAAAGCCACGCTGATCCATTGCGAACTGCATCCCACCCCAGATAAAGAAAGTGACAGGATCAGAGCAATTGCCGCCCGGGCTTTTAGCTTTAATCTGAAGTCTGATTGGGCACTCGACTGGTTTGGCCGTTTGCCGCCGGATTGGAATTGCGATTTCGAAGAGAATATCTCCATAGTTTTCTCCATCTCCTGTCTCCCTCTTAAGAATCCAGTAATCCCGAGCGCAGCCGAGGACCCGCTTTGTTGGACGTACTACAATCGAATGCGAACCATGAAATCCCTCGACGACTATCTTCTCGACGCCGAACAAGCCCATGGACATCTTTGCGCTGGCCAAGTGCTGGGTGTGCGCATGGCTATGCTTGGACTGCACAAATTGGGCATTGACGACCCTCGCGGAAAAGACCGCAAGCGTCTGGTAACTTTTGTGGAAATTGACCGGTGCGCTACCGACGCCATCTCAGTCGTAACGGGATGCCGCCTCGGCAAACGCGCTCTGAAGTTTCGCGACTGGGGAAAAGTCGCCGCCACCTTTGTGGACGTGAGCTCGGAAAAAGCAATTCGCATCGCTGCGAAAGAATCTTCAAAGACTCTGGCGAAGCAAATGCATCCTGAAGTTGAAAACAAAAACCAGCAGCAGATGCTGGCCTATCACGAAATGAAAGAGGAAGATCTCTTCACCAGCCAATGGGTGAAAGTGAAATTATCCCCAGAAGATTTCCCTGGATACAAATCCGAACGAACCGTATGTGAAGCCTGCGGCGAAGGTATCAACTTTCACCGCGAAGTGCGCGCGAACAATAGAGTGTTATGCAGATCCTGCGCGGATGGCGATGACGGTTATTACACTCCCCTACGGTAGGTTCCGCGTTCTTGGGAACCAGGTTGGCGTTGTTTTAACCCTTTACGCTGCCTGCTCAAATCCATGCGCCACTCGTAAAATCGTCGCTTCGTCAAAATGCTTGCCAAAAATCTGCAATCCAATCGGAAGTTTCTCTTTAGTTTGACCACAAGGAATTGATATCCCGGGAATGCCCGCTATATTCGCTGTCACGGTATAAATGTCGGCCAGATACATTGCCAGTGGATCATCCACCTTGTCTCCCAACTTAAAGGCCGCCGTGGGACAAGTCGGGGTCACAATTGCATCCACTTTCGCGAAAGAATCGTCGAAATCTTCTGTGATCAAGCTTCGCACCTTCTGCGCCTTCAAATAATAAGCGTCGTAATATCCCGCGCTCAGAGCATAAGTACCGAGCATAATCCGCCTCTTCACTTCTGCTCCGAATCCCTGATCACGAGTGCGACGGTACATCTCGGAAAGCGTTTTCGCGCCGGATGCTCGATAGCCATAACGAACTCCATCAAAGCGAGCAAGATTTGAAGAAGCCTCCGCAGTCGCAATAATGTAGTACGTCGGAATCGCGTATTCCGTGTGTGGCAGCGACACTTCCACAATTTCGCAACCCAGGCGCGCTAATTTCTGCACCGCGTCTTCAACCGATTTTCGGACTTCGGCATCCAAACCTTCGCCCAGATATTCCTTGGCGACTCCGATTTTCAAACCGCGGATGGGCCTTTGAAGTTCGCCCACATAATCCGGCACCGCCAAATCGGCGGATGTCGAATCCATCGCATCGCGTCCCGCAATCGTGCGCAACACCGTCGCCGCGTCCTTCACGGTTTTTCCAAACGGGCCAATGTGATCCAGCGATGACGCAAATGCAATTAATCCATAGCGCGACACTCGACCATAAGTCGGCTTCAATCCGACCACGCCACAAAAAGACGCGGGCTGTCGTATCGAGCCGCCAGTGTCAGACCCGAGCGTGACCACCGCCATGTCCGCCGCCACCGCCGCCGCTGAACCTCCTGAAGAGCCGCCGGGAACTCGCGTCAAGTCACGAGGATTATGTACCGGCTTCCATGCGGAGTTTTCGTTCGAGGAGCCCATGGCAAACTCATCGCAATTCAATTTGCCGAGGACAACCGCTCCCGCAGCTTCCATGCGTGCAACTGCTGTGCAATCGTACGGCGGAGTGTAATTACCGAGAATTTTCGAACCCGCAGTCGTACGCACTCCACGCGTCACTAAGACGTCTTTGATGCCCACCGGCACTCCGCCCAGCACCGGCAACTGTTCTCCCTTTTTCGCTCGGTCATCAATCTGCGATGCCTTGGTCAACGCGCGTTCTTTCGACAAAGTGACATAGGCGCCGATTTGCGCATCATCTTTTTCGATTTTCGCGTAGAAACTTTCAACCAGCGCGACAGCGCTAATCTTTTGTTCCTGCACCGCGGAGCGGGCGCCATCAATGGTGAGTGAAGTCAAATCCATGCGGGATAAAACTATCTCTCGATCACTCGTGGGACTTTGAAGAAAATTCCGTCCGTCTCAGGGGCATTTGCAATCGCTTCTTCGTGCGGCAGCGACTTTCGCAATCCTTCGAGCACATCTTCTCTGCTGGCATAATCAAAGCGTGCGCTTCCCTGCCGCGACGGGTCCAATCCGTAACGATCTGAAACCTGTGCCATCGGTTTCACGTTTGCAGTGTCCAATTGATTGAGTCGGTCGATGTAGCCAAGAATGGAATTCAGGTCGCGCAACATGCGCACACTCTCCTCGTCCGTTAATTCCAAGTTTCCAAGGGTAGCAACGTACGCAACGTCTTTTTCGGTTACTTTCATGTTCTCGGACCTGCGGCACTTTTTCTGATGAAGCTTTGCTTGAAACTGCTCTCCGGGGGCTGCTTGCTGCCGACAATCACGAACTCGATTCGCCGGACGCTCTCTGCCACGTATCGATTTATCACTGCGAGATATTGCGGCGCGAGCGATTGCAACTCCGAGCGCCAACTGGCATCGGGAACTTCGACGCAAAGAATATTTTGCTCGAAACTCAATGCCTGAGTTCGCTTTGCAACTTCCTGTCCGCAGGCCAGAGGCCAAGCCAGCACAGGCCCCTGGCCCTTCGGAGAGCGTCGCAAACTCCCCGCCATTACTCTTTCTAAACCATCTGCGGCGGACTCCATGCTCTTTCCTGGCAGAGAATAACGGGCCGCATCTCGCGAAACGATTTTCGAGGACGATGAGCGCGCAGCTGATATTTCATTTTTGGAGATGCTATTCATCGAGGATTCTCGAGCAGAATAAGATTTGTGATTCTAGCATCTCTATTATTTTCGCAGACCGAATTTATCGGCTGATCTGAGAATATCAGTTTGATCGCGTCGAATGAGCCACGCACGGTGACGGAATATTTGTTTTACATTCAAATGCTTGCTCGCCATTATAGGCTGCAACACCTTGACACTGCGGCTTGAACGAGGAAGGCCCAGCCGCGCTCCGAACGACTGTCATTTGCGAGCAAGCGAAGGATCGATCAATTTTTTTCACGCTGGAACTGTGTTTTGACGAACTCCATCGCCTGAGCGTTCGTTTGCAGCCGGCCTTCCAATTGCGCATCTTCAACCGCTGACAGGATTTCCTTAAACCTCGGCCCCGGTTTGTAACCAGCTGCAATCAGGTTTTCTCCTGTGATCAAGGGTTTGGGACGCATGACCTCCGGAGGCATGGCCGCCATTTTTTCGCGCGTGAAGTCATACAGCGTCAAGTCGGCATGGCTGGATAGGCAGTCCAGGCGATGGAGTTCAAGATGCTCGCCGAAGTCCGGTATCCGCACAAAACGCTTGAAGGTTGACTTCTTCATTTTTTGCACGTCGCCAAATCGCATGTGATTTTCCACCAGCGCGAGAATCTGTTCAGAATCATCATTTGAGAATCGTAGCCGTCGACAAATTGTCTTGGCCATCGCTATTCCGATTTCGACATGTCCATCAAACCGAATGCGATCGGGGG
>JBEEGK010000355.1:0-3014 GCA_041166845.1 Acidobacteriaceae bacterium | reverse complement strand
TGCCGGTGGATGTGGTCATCAATCCCAAGAAATCGCTTCTGACCGCGGATTTTGGCGACCTCGAGCGCGAGATCACCCGCGCTTTCCATGTGATCGAGAATGCTATCGCGAGCAAGCCAAGTTCGCGATCGAGTGATACAAGGCCGTCGGATCAATGAATTTACGAATCATCAAAATACGATTGGCGAACATCTCGAGCGCCGGGGTCGTGTTGCTGCTTCGTGCATATAAGAAATTTGTGTCCCCATCGTTGTCGCCAGCCTGCCGTTATGTTCCGACCTGCTCCGAATATTCCCTTGAGGCAGTCGAACGCTTCGGGGTCGTCCGAGGAAGTTGGATGGCGATCGGTCGCGTATTTCGCTGCCATCCTTTAGCGGGCAGCGGATACGATCCGGTGATGAAACATGCGAGATCTCGCCACAATAAGCGCTACTCGTTAATCAAAAAGAACAGCCCCAACATTGAAACTGCAGTGACAGAGTCCTAAATTTGCCTAATTATCAGAGTCCCCAACAGGAACCTGGGATGGAGCGCCGGCTGCTGC
The DNA here is from genome assembly GCA_041166845.1 of Acidobacteriaceae bacterium. Taxonomy (GTDB): domain Bacteria; phylum Acidobacteriota; class Terriglobia; order Terriglobales; family Acidobacteriaceae; genus JALYIM01. The sequence goes on along the minus strand of JBEEGK010000355.1, from coordinate 2,470 downwards.
TGGTCTTCGCCCTCACCTTTCTCATCATCGTCGCCTTCCAGCCGTTGCTCAAGAAATATTTGCCGCAGCCCGCGACTCCGCCCGGCCAAACGCAGAATCAGAAGCAAACGCAAAATTCATCCTCACAAGCAGTAGAAACTTCCGCGCCTGCCACTCCCAATACGCGTCAGCGCCAGTCACTCACGAGCAACGAGGGTGCTATCAAGCAGGCAGCGGCAGAGACTGAGGCCGTGATTGAAAACGATCTCTACCGCATTACCTTCAGCAATCGGGGCGCAAAAATAAAGTCGTGGGTGCTGAAAAAGTTTGACGACGACAAAGGGCAACCGCTCGAGCTGGTCAACGCGGGCGCCGCCGACAAATATGGCGCGCCGCTTTCGTTGTGGACATACGACGAGACCCTGCGCAACAAACTTAACTCAGCGCTCTACGTAGCGTCATCGTCCGGCACGATCACGGCACCTGCGGAACTCACGTTCGATTACTCCGACGCGGGGGTGACTGTTCATAAGGCTTTGACCTTCGAGGGCAATTACTCGATTCACGTTCAGACTTCCGTAACCGCCAACGATGTTGCGATCGCCACGTTTCCTTCCTGGCCGGCAGGCCTTGGAGATCAATCGAACCTCGCGGCCTACCGTTCCAGCGAAATTGCTTACCAGTACAACAGCAACACCGAGCGTCTGGACATCAAGAAGGTCAGTGGTGGTAACACTCTCGCCGGTCCGTTCAACTGGGTAGGCGTAAGCGACCAGTATTTCGCAGCGATCTTTCTTCCCGACGACCCGCAGAGCGCGTCAACGGTAACCCTGCGCAATCCTATTGAAGTGCCCAAAGATTCGCGCAAGCCGAATCAGGACCTCACCAAAGTGGACGTGCTCGGCATAGCGGTCGGAAATCCGCGCGGCGTAACCAGCGAACGTCTTTACGTTGGACCCAAATCGTTGCAGATACTCGAATCTGTTCCGGTGCCGAGTGTTTCGGGCGCGCCCCCAGACCTGCGGTCGGTGGTTAATTTCGGGTTCCTCGGAATCCTGGCGCGGCCGCTTTTCCTCTGGCTGAAGTGGACCTATGACCACGTCGTGTCTAACTGGGGATGGGCCATCGTCATTCAGACTTTGATCATTAATCTCGCACTGCTGCCGCTGCGTATATCCAGCATGAAGTCCGCGCTGAAGATGCAGAAGATCCAGCCGCAGATGAATTCGATCAAGGAAAAGTATAAGAAGTACAGCATGAGAGACCCCCGCAAGCAGGAGATGAACCAGGAGATTGCTGCTCTCATGAAGCAGCAGGGCGTGAGCCCGGCGGGCGGGTGTCTGCCAATGCTCATCCAGATGCCTTTTCTGTTCGCGTATTACCGCATGCTAGGTGCGGCCCTCGATCTACGACATGCGCACTGGCTCTGGATCAAGGACCTCTCATCTCCGGATCCAATGTACCTCCTGCCGATCGGAATCGTTGTTACCATGCTGCTGACACAAAAGATGACACCACAGGCGGGCATGGATCCCGCGCAGCAGAAAATGATGACTTTCATGATGCCAATGATGATGGGTATCATAAGCTTTAATCTCGCCGCCGGATTGTGCCTCTACTGGTCGGAGGGAAATCTGATCGCAATCGTGCAGCAGTACATCATGAACCGCACGACCCTCGGACGCGAGATGCGCGAGATGGCGTTGAAACGAGCCAGAAAGAAAGATAAATAGTCAAAATTCTTTGCCATGCCTATTCCCGATAAAGTCGCTGCCGCAAAAAAGATTGACGAGTTTCTTGGGTTGATCGTGACCCAGGGAGGCCTGCGGCTTCGCTACCGCATCATGGTGGATCCTCCGCTGCCCGAGCAGCGCGAGTGGGAGCGTCCGGAAATTCTTGTGGATCTTTCGGGTCCCGATTCAACGTTGGTACTGGAGCGGGGAGGCGAACTGCTGCGCTCGCTGGAATTTCTCGCGCTCGAAATTTTGAGACTGCCCGGCAACGAACATGAGAAAGTCCGCTTTGATTGCATGAACCATCGAGCCATGAGGCTGGAAGAGTTACGCATCGCCGCTGATGTCGCGGCAGAAAAAGTGCGTAAGTCCGGAGCTCCCTACGAGTTTGCGCCCATGTCGTCGCGAGAGCGTCGCGTCGTCCATCTTGTGTTGCGTGATCATGCTGATCTCCACACCGAAAGCCAGGGAGAAGGCGCGCGTCGCTGCCTGGTGGTTTTTCCCAAAGACTACAAACCTGCCACCAGCAAACCTGCGCGCCGGACTCTTCCTTAACCGCACCCGCTACAATCTTTTCGAACCCGCATTATGAATCTGGATGACACCATTGTGGCCATCGCCACGCCTGCTGGAGCCGGCGGGATTGGAGTAGTGCGCCTCGCGGGACCGGAGGCGAAGACGATCGCTTTGCCCATGTTGTTACTGAAGTATGTGCTGGAGCCCGGCCGCGCAGTCTTCGGAGAACTGATCGAACCGGA
>JBEEGK010000354.1:0-5268 GCA_041166845.1 Acidobacteriaceae bacterium | reverse complement strand
AACGTACGAATAAATAGCCTTGTCGTCAGCGACGCCGGTTCCAAGCGCATTGGCGAAAGCGATGTTTCCAGCACGATAGGCGTTAAAAAGGCCGACGGCTCCCAATGCGGAGCCACTCTCGAACGTTAGCGGATCTAGATAGTCGTCATCAATGCGACGGTAGATGACGTCCACGCGTTGCAGGCCGAATGTGGTCCGCATGTAAACGATGTTGTCATGCACCAGCAAGTCGCGGCCCTCGACCAGTTCAATTCCCATCTGGCGCGCGAGGTAGGTGTGCTCGAAATATGCTGAGTTATAGGCGCCCGGTGTTAGCAAGACTACTGTCGGCTCGGAACGTCCATCAGGCGCCAGCGAACGCAAGGTGGAGAGCAACGCCTGGCCGTATTGTTCAATGGGACGCACTCGGCATTTACGAAACAGCGCAGGAAAAATCTGCTTCATCACCCGGCGGCTGGTCAGCATATAAGACACTCCGCTTGGGACGCGGAGATTGTCCTCTAACACCACGAAGTTCCCATCTGGGCTGCGTATTAAATCTGTGCCGACGACGGTGACGTAAACGTCGCGCGGCACTTTAATTCCACGCATCTCGCGGCGGTAATGCCTGCAGGTGTAGATAATGCTGGCCGGCACAACGCCATCTTCGATTATCTTGCCTTCGTGATAAACGTCTTTCAGGAAAAGGTTGAGGGCCGTGATGCGCTGAGTCAGTCCTCGTTCGATGGTCTCCCATTCGGCAGCAGTGATAATTCTGGGCAGCAGGTCGTGAGGAAAAATCCGCTCGGTCCCTTTGTCATTGCCGTAAACCGTGAACGTAATGCCCTGATTGAAAAATGATTGATCGGCTTCATGCTTGCTGCGACGAAGCTCTCCGCCTCCCAGGCTCAACAGTTGGGTATAGAGTTGGCGGTATTGTTTTCGAGGATGGTCCACGGTGCGAAACATTTCATCGTAGGCACCGTTAAGCTCATATTTACGGAAGGCTTCCTGGGCGCTTTGTTCGGAGGCATCCGTCTCAATAATCATAGGTTCCAGCGGTCAAGTAATTACGGCGATGGAACTCCGGGGGACCGGTTCTTTCGCGGCTCAAGAATACCGCATAGCAGGAAGCTCGAAGATCGGTAAAAGCGATGCTCCCTATCGCGAAAGTCGCGTGCCTGCGCCGGCTAGCGCCCGGACCGCGCGGCTTCTGTGACGCTTGCCGTCGAGTTCCCGTTGCTTGCGGCTTTAAATTCAATGTCTGGCAACTGCTCCACCGCGCGCCGGAGCGACTGTTCCCAACTGGAGTGAATCAGTCCCAAGTCTTTATCGCTGGCGGAAACCCGTCGGTAGCGCTCCACTTTCAAACTGTCTTTTGTGTACAACAGCAAGTCGAACGGAGGCCCTACGGTCACGTTCGAGCGCATGGTAGCGTCCAGGGACAAGAGCGCATATTTGGCCGCCACTTCCAGGGAGGTTGTTGCCTGGATGCCGCGATCCAGGATCGGGCGTCCATATTTACACTCGCCCAGTTGCAGATAGAGAGAGTCCTCCGTCGCCGCGAGCGGATTTCCCTGGGGATAGATCAAATAGAGATTAGGCTCTTGACCTTTTACCTGGCCGCCGAGCAGCAAGTGAACGTTGAAACTGAAAGAATCGCGTTCCAGCGAGGCACGATCAATGTCAGAAACCCGGCGGACGCAGTCGCCAACGATGCGGGCGGCATCATAGAGCGAGTTAGCCTGGCCGAGGCCACGTCCAGCGTCGAAATCAGCACGCAGTAAGGTGATCACCGATTGGCTTATGGATAAGCTTCCGCTGCACAGAATTACGAACACACGTTCGCCAGGTTGGACGAAAGTATGCATTTTGCGGCACACATTCACCTGATCAAAGCCTGCATTGGTTCGCGAATCGGAGGCCAGTACCAACCCTTGCTGCGTCATAATTCCCAGGCAATATGTCACTCTTTACTCCGTTGTTTAGAGTATGAAGCTCGAAGTTCGAATCTAACGAATGATACACCGATTGTCTTGACTGAACTCTTGATAAGGTGCAGCAAAAAAGAATGTAGAGCAAATAACTAAAAGCGTGATAGCTTCTGCATCTTACGACTGCAGTTTGGGAATGATTGCAAGCCTATGTTGATTCGCCTTGGCTACGATATCCAATTCGACACCACGTCCGAGGTGCCAATCGTCACTCTTCTGAACGTACATCCATCGCGAACAGCAGATTTACGAGAGCCCGACTACTTACGAACCGATCCGGTGGTGAACATCGAGAACTATCAGGATGGCTTCGGCAACCATGGGTGTCGCCTGGTGGCACCTGCGGGCAGGATCCGCTTTCACAATTCAACGCTGATTGAAGATTCCGGGAAGCCGGATGTACAGAATCTCGATGCAAGAGAAATTCCGATCGAAAATCTGCCCGTAGAGGTTTTGCCCTACCTGATGAATAGCCGCTACTGCGAGGTTGATCTGTTATCGAACACGGCCTCGGAGCTTTTCGGCAGTGCTCCCAAAGGATTTCGGCGCGTACAGGCGGTGTGCAGCTGGGTGCACAGCAAAGTCACGTTTGGATATCATTTTGCCAATCCCATCCGTACCGCATTGGGTGTGTACACCGAGCGGGTCGGAGTTTGTCGCGACTTCCAGCATCTTGCCATCACGTTTTGCCGGGCGCTGAATATCCCCGCGCGCTATGCCACCGGATACCTTGGTGACATCGGCGTGATCGTGGCGCCCAGTCCCATGGATTTCAGCGCGTGGTTCGAAGTCTATCTGGAAGATCGTTGGTGGACGTTTGATGCCAGACATAACATCCCACGCATAGGGCGAGTGCTGATGGCAGTTGGGAGAGATGCCACGGATTGCGCAATTACAACTTCGTTCGGCCGGGCACAGCTTAAGAACTTTTTTGTAGTCAGCGACGAAGTGCAGGGGTAGATCCCGCGGATCAAATCGGAAATTGTCATCCTGAGAAAAAAGAGTCACTTGTGACTCTTTACGGTCGAAGGATGTCTATTCCTCACACAGAATGCTGGCAGATAGAGATGTTTCGACTCCCTCGTCACAAAATTGAATGAAATGACCGCGGCTTAAACGGGAACGGGAACAGTCTCCACAATCTCTTGGATTACCTGTTCGGCCTGTTCCGATTTCTTCAACGTGGAAGAATAAAGGCCATTCACCACCACGCGGTGAGCAAAGATGGGAACCACCAGGAGCTTGAAATCTTCTGGAACGCAGAAGGTACGTCCATCAAGAAAAGCCATGGCTTGGGCCGCGCGATACAACATTTGCGATCCGCGGGGAGAAACACCCAAAGCGAAATGCTTTGAGTCGCGAGTTTTGTCTACGATGGCTAATGCATAGTTGACTAGCGAATCATCCACTCGCACCTGCGTGACGGCGTGTTGCATTTCGAGTACGTCGGCGCCGGTGATCACCGGCTCCAAGAGTTGCAGCTGCGAAGTTCCGGCCTTCGATCGCAAGATTTCCCGCTCGGCGGCGTTATCGGGGTAGCCCATTCTTACCCGCATGAGAAAACGGTCAAGCTGCGACTCCGGTAACGGGTACGTGCCGTGATGTTCGACAGGATTCTGCGTTGCGATTACAAGAAAAGGTTGCGGTAGCGGGTGAGAATGTGAGTCCACTGTCACCTGGCCCTCATTCATGGCCTCAAGCAGAGACGACTGGGTCTTCGGGGTAGTGCGATTGATTTCGTCAGCGAGCAGAATATTGGTGAAGACTGGTCCACGCTTGAATTCGAACTCTTGTAGCAGCGATGAATAAATCGAGATTCCGACGACGTCAGACGGAAGCATGTCGCTGGTGAACTGGATGCGCTGAAAAGTGCAATCGAGAGCACGTGCCAAAGCTTGTGCGAGAGTAGTCTTTCCGACCCCTGGCACGCCTTCAATCAGCAAATGCCCGCGCGCCATCATCGAAACCAGAGCGAGGCGGATCACATCATCCTTGCCGCGAATGACTTTGCGAAGAGCATTTTCGAGAAGGATTGCGCGATGATACGCTGCGGTGGCGATTTCAGGAGACATCTCAGCGATTTTACTATGCTGCGGCCGAGCCGCCGCGGTCAGGAAGCGTTACGAACGTCACCGCTCTGATAACTACTTTCCTGGACTTCCGTAAATTCTGCCGGTCTCCCCGTCAGGCGCTCAATCCGCTTTGCAGTTGGGGGATGGGTGGAGAACAGGCTGCCAAAATTCATTCCAAGAAATGGTTGAATAATGAATAAGTGCGCGGTAGAAGGCGTCGCCAGCATGGGCACTCTGCGGGAATAAGCGTCAAGTTTTGCCAGCGCACTGGCCAGGGCGTAGGGATTACCGGTGAAGTGTGCTCCGGTGGCGTCAGCCTGATATTCGCGCGAGCGGGAGACCACTAACTGGATCAGCATGGCGGCCAGCGGAGCTAGAATCAGCATTAACAATCCGCCAAATGCCCCGCCTTCACGTTCTTCACGATTGCTCGAGCCTCCAAAGAAAAAGCCGAAACGAGAGATAAAAGTTACAGCTCCTGCAATTGTGGCGGCGATTGAACTTATCAAAATGTCGCGATTGTTGACGTGTCCGAGTTCGTGAGCCAGCACGCCTTCGAGCTCCTCGTCAGTGAGTAAATCGAGCACACCTTGAGTAACAGCTACCGAGGCATGTTGAGGATTGCGTCCAGTAGCAAACGCGTTGGGCGAATCAGTCGGGATGAGATAAAGCTTGGGCGTCGGAAGCCCGATTTTCTGCGTCAGGCGCTCGACAATGTTGTAAACGCGCGGCAGTTGTTCCCGTGTAACAGGTTGTGCGCGATAAGTCGCCAGCGCGATTTTGTCCGAAAAGAAATATGCGATGAAATTTGTTACGGCGGCTATTCCCAATGCCAGAAGCATGCCGTTCTCACCGCCGAAATAGCGGCCAAGTCCCATCAGCGGCAGAGTCAGAGCGGTGAGAAAAAGAGCGGTTTTAAAGGCGTTTCCCATAAATTACCCTGTCTAAGTAGATGGTGAATATGGAAGGTGGGATTCAGGGGGAACCCTGTGCCCTTTGCCGGTAACGAAAAAAGGCGGGCCATGGGCCCGCCTCACGTTGAAAACAATCGTCTTATATTATCGCTGACAGGTTTCGCTGACCATCTGAACGTCGGTGATCTTCAGATGACCGTGTTCGTAATTGCTCTTCTTCATGCCGCTGTCTTTCGCGGCATCTTTGGCATCCTCTTTAATATTGTGCTTTTTGGAATTCGAGACTACTCCCGTCGCGGCGACCGTATG
>JBEEGK010000353.1:0-5662 GCA_041166845.1 Acidobacteriaceae bacterium | reverse complement strand
ACCAACTTCGCGATCTTTTATTCCTGAAGCTTCGAGCATCGGTTCTTCGGGAAGCCCCAATCGGCGAAGCAACGTCCGCGCCAGCGAGTCTTCAACCGGAGTTTCTTCCGGCGCCGCTCCCGGATAGAGTCCGATCATTTCAAAGAGATATTTCATCGCCATGTAATGGCCCTTGCTTACCTCTTCGATCGTGGTTGCCACCATGTTCAGCGCTTCGTTGCCAACAAGACTTGCGATCCGATCTCTTATTGACGCCAAGTCGGATGGCTCTCCCTGCGCTTTCCCCGCGGATAGTTTCGCTTTGGAAACTGTCCCCGCCGTTTTACCTCCGGCTCGCTTCATGCCTCTAATCCTTTGCGTCGGAAGAGGTCGCCAAAAAAGGACGCCTTTCAGCGTCCCTTAAGATCGAATACCGATTCCACCAGTCATTCGATCGCATTTCGCGCGAAACTAATTGTGAATTGCCGTGAATCCAGAATAACAATTCGCGTACTTAGATTCGGCCACAGACTTCACCACGATGTTTGCCTTATGCCGTAGCGACTTAAGTGACGGAGCGGGCCCGCACGCGCTTGACACCCATGATTTACGGAGAGCAATCCAACCGCGGCATCGGAGTCAATAAGCCGGTCGCGAGAAAAGTCTCGCTCAACCGGTCGAGCGCCTCGGGAAAACGCCGGCCGACCGTGCGGCGTCCACAACCCAGCAAGCGCGCTGCCTCGCCTTGCGTGTATTCCTGTAGAACGATTTTTGCGATCAGCTTTTTTTCGAACTCGTCGAGTTTCTGGAAGCTGCGCTCAACATCGTGTACAAATATCACCGCATCTTCGAAGGTTGCGACCTTATAGGAAGTTACGCGAGTGCGAAAGAATTCCCTCCCCAAAAGTGAAGGCAGCCTTCCCACTTCAATTGACAATCGCAGATAACGGCGGAGCATGCCCAGGGTCCGGTCCCGATAGAGCCACAGGTCCGGATTGGCCGGGGTCATGGTGGCAAGCGAACTGCGCTCCTCGCCGGAGGTGAGCGCTACGCCATTCATACGCACAACTGGGCACTATGTGCCGGGCCGTTGGGCAATTCCCGCCGCATGCAACATCGCAATCGCGGCCGCGCTCACGCTGTGCCTGCTTCCGCCGTCACCAGCATCTAACCATGCGGCCTTGTATCTCTGCCGCTTTTGCAGTTGGGTTGAGCTGGCGTCGCAACGCCAGAAGTCTTTATGTTACGACGGCGTGGGATCGCCACTTGCGCCATCTCGATCGCGCACGGAGCGCAATAGATGATGAGAGAATTCAACGCTCTGATCCACAGTCCGCCGCAACGCTCGCAATACTTCAACTCCAGTTGCACTACTTCCCATCCTTCGCTCTCCATGCTCGCCTCCTTCAAAATAAAAGAGCCCTGCGCCGACTTCTCGGTCACAGGACTCGTTTCTCTTACGATGGCCTGTTGTAGGGTTATTTAGTTAGGGGACTAGTGCGAACAAAGCTAGCCAGACTCCTGCTGGCGAAAATAGCCTTCCTCGCAGCCGGACTTGAGCACGCGTCCATTCTGCACCACTACGCTGACGCGCCTGAAAAATGAAGCGACCAAAGCAGCCGCTCCATGGAGGAGAAAAGTTTCCTGCGCAAATTCCGTCCCGAGATCCAGGGAGATCGCGAGTCATGGGAACGGTTCGTCGTCATCAAGGCCGACGGCCGTGAAGGTATGAGCATGTACCCGCGCCTGATAGCGGGAGCCACGGTACTTGTTGATCGCCACTACAATTCGATCAAGCCTTATCGCAAGAACGAGTCCAATATGTATGGCGTAAATAAAAATGGCGTGTGTACCGTGAAATACGTCGAGTTAGCCGGAAAACATCTGGTCTTGCGACCGAACAATCAGGCTTATCCCGTCGAAGTGCTGCCCATTGAACCCGGCAAAACTGTCGCTGACTATCTTGTTGGCCGCGTGTGCTACGTCGGAATTGAAACCTGACAGCCTAGCCTGATTATTTCCTTGCGGATGACTTGGTTGCTGATGACATCTGGCCGGAAGCATTCGATTCCAGTATTCTGAAGCACGGGAGGTTTTCATGGAAGAAGTTCCTAGTATCACCGGCGCCTCGCGGCGGAACGAAGACATCGCACTCGATCTGATGAAATTCATCGCTATGACTACCGGCTATGGTCGCACCACCTCATCCGGAGTGGGATTCCAGGGCACCGGCGCCGCCGCAAAGCCAGAAGACTACGCCAGCCATCTGCTCGAACTCTACGGCAAGTGCCTGCAAACCGTGCAAGCAAGAAAATAATTGGAAAGGGACGCTTGAGTCCCCAAGTCGACAGCTGGTGGTGCGGCGCTTTGATTGTGGGTGACGCAGCGCTTTAGCGCAGACTTTCGTTTTGAATTGCGGCTTCAGCTAATACAGTACGTGATTTCGCCCAGGAAGAACTTTATCTAAGTCCTAAGCCACCTGAGAATATCGAAGGTGCGCGATCAAACTATCGTCTTCAATACCCTCTACTCTAGCCTGGATCCAACGATTGGCGTCGTGCTTTCCTCGAAGACGAAGAGAAATAAAGTTGTCGCTCAGGGCATGGGTATATTCGTCATCGAAGTCATGCAGAGTGATTGCCTCCACTGTAGTGCCTAAAAAAGATTTCATGAATGCCAGTTTCTTTTCACGGCCAAGCTCCCGCAGTTTGTGGCTGCGTTCCCGCGCGAGCGCAACCGGTACCTGGTTTTTTAGCGACGCCGCCGACGTGCCTGGCCGCGCCGAATATGTGAAGACGTGCAAATAGGTCAACGGCAGTGCGTCAATCAGTCTGCGTGTCTCGTTAAAATCACCGTCCGTTTCACCAGGAAAGCCGGCCATCACGTCCGCGCCAATCGCCGCTTCCGGCATGGCTTCTCTGAGATGTTCAATTTTTTCTCGATAATGCCAGGGACGATATTTCCGATGCATCAAGCGCAAGATCCGGTCGCTGCCCGATTGCAGGGGAACATGAGCATGCTTTGCGATCCGAGGAGACTCCGCGACCAGCCGTATGAGATCGTGGCTCCAATCCATCGGTTCGACCGAACTGATTCGGAGCTTGCGCAAATCGCTGCTGCGAAGAATTTCGCGGATTAAATCCTCGAAGCGCAGCGGAGTCCCAAGGTCTCGCCCCCACCGTCCAAGATTGATTCCGGAAATCACGACCTCCTGATATCCGGCGTTCACCAGGTCATTGATCTCGCAAATGATATCGCCCAGAGCCAGCGACCGGCTGCGCCCACGCACGGAGGGGATCACGCAAAAAGAGCAGCGATTGTCGCAGCCATCCTGCACCTTCAGATTCGGACGGGTGCGCTCATGCCCGGCATCAAAAACCGAGGCAGCCTGGAGCTCGGTGTGCGCGAATATGTCGGACACCATGACCCGGTCCGTAGCCGCGAAGGTATATAAGCTCGTACTTCTTAAATTCGAAATAGGGACAAAGTCATTCGGTAGCGTCGGATACGACGGCGTTCTTTCTAACGCAACTTCCGCGACTTGGGGCTTGTGAGAGTTCCCAATCACACGCGTCACCCCGGGGAGTTCCGCAATTTCATGGGGCGCACGCTGTGCATAGCAGCCCGTGACTATAATTTGGCAATTGGGATTTCTTCGATGAATGCTGCGAATCGCGGCGCGCGCGTCCCGGTCGGCGGAAGTAGTTACCGTGCAGGTGTTAAGGACCACAATTTCTGCTGCGTCGGATGAAACCGCCCCCTCGGCACCTCTCTCGCGGAACTGGCGCTCGATTGCGGCGCCGTCAGCCTGAGTCGCTCGGCAACCAAAGTTCTGTACATAAAAGCGTTGCACGGGAATATAGTAACTTAGTTGCCGGATGCTAATAGCGGCGTTAGCTCGCCTACTGAAGGCCGATTTTATTGTGTTTGGATCCCTGGAGGAATAGTGGTGAAGCGGCGAATTCTGTTGGTGGATGACGACGTCGCCGTCCTTTTGACCTTGAAGGCGGTGCTTGAGCTTAATCAGTTTGAGGTGGATACGGCCACGTCTGCTGCAGAGGCAGTGAAGAAGTTAAAGACTAATGTTTATCAAATGGTAATCACAGATGCGCAAATGGAAACTGAGGATGCCGGCTTTCACGTGCTGCGCGCGGCCCGCAGCCAACCTTACAATCCGGCAACCGCATTGCTTACGTCATACCCTCCGCATAAGTCTGAACGCGACGACAAAGGCGCGCAGTCTATTCTGGTAAAACCGGTGGGAACTGAGGACCTGCTACGGCAGATCGAGGCGTTGTTAGTAGGTCATGAAGATGGAAAACAACTTCAGGACGCAAATCGCGAACCTGCGCATGTCGTCACTGGAATGCGGAGAGATAATCCCCGGCGCCACAAAAAGACGGTATGAACCCCATCTGACTGTTTTGCGGCCAGCAAAGTTCGGTCACCGGACCGCAATTCGACCTTCAGAAAATCGCCGAGCTCAACCCATTTTTTGCCTTAAGCTGACGCGCTCTGTCTCCTCTGCTGAAAACACTCGCGACACAAAACTGGGCGCCCCTGGGTTGGCCTGAACGGGACTGTTGTTTCTTTGTTGCATTCCGAACATACGGTACGAGTTTCGACTTTGGTCGAACCTGAAGAAGAAGCCGCGCCTAAAACCGAAATCCTTTTTGCTTTGCAGGCTTTACAGCGTTTGGGTTCGTTCTTGAATTGTTTGTCGTAGAAGAATAATTGCTCGCCGGCAGTGAAGACGAAGTCGCCGCCGCAATCAATGCACTTCAGAACCTTATCCTGGAATTCCATCGAGGATGCCCCTTTCGGCCCGAGTACTCGCGTCGCCGCGTCCGGAGACACCTTTCCGGAGTGCGCGGAGGCGCAAGCTTACGTACAACATCCCCTCAATCGTGGAACTACCCTGGGTTCGGCCCGCCATGCGTGGCAAGCGCACGGTCTACTTCACAGCAAAGGCCAGTGCCGGAAAGTCTTGTTGCTCCCAAACTAAATACAGCGGGCCGTCCCGGAGAGGGACGGCCCTTCAAACTAGTCCTGTTCTTTACGCGCTTTTTTACGGCTACGTTTACGTGCAAGCGCTTCCTTCACACGCTTCTTTTCCCCTGGTTTCAGATAGAAGGAATGACGCTTGACCTCCTTGATGATGTCTTCCTGTTGAACTTTGCGTTTGAAGCGGCGCAAAGCGTTTTCGAGGGACTCGCCCTCTTGCAATCGAACTTCAGCCAACGAACCACACCCCCAAACTCGTCCGGCATGGACAAAGTAGTTATTACAAGGTTCGAGGGCTAAGTCAAGCGATATGTACGGAAACGCCTGCTGAATTGCCTATCGCGCTTCGATGAATCTCTATGAGCCTGATGGAGTTCGAGGGTATTTGCCCCGAACTCCCGCCACGACTCAAAACCCCAGCTTCAGCGCGAATTGTACCTGCCGCGGTGCGTAAGCATTGGTGATACGAATTGGATTGCTGGGCGCGCGGTATTGGGCAGGATAGTACCGAAATCCAATCTTTTGGGTGGATTCCAAAACTGCACGGTGTCGCTCTGCAATCCTTGATCAGTAATTGCCACGCGCTTGTTATCCCGGTTTAAGAGATTGAAAGATTCGGCGACGAACTCAAGCTTAAAGCGCTCGCGAGCGATGAGGACGCGAGTGATTCGCAAGTCGG
>JBEEGK010000352.1:0-5281 GCA_041166845.1 Acidobacteriaceae bacterium | reverse complement strand
TGAGCTTGGGCCGGGTTGCCTACTTCAGCCTCTTGCAGCGCCTCCGACCCACTGCGGAAGGCGGGATCAGATAGGTTCGGACTCTCGCCCGGGTTTATGGCTTGGTTCATCAGGCGGCGGGTCTCACCGAATCGCCCGCGATAAGCCTCAATCCTTGCCCTCGCGAAGAGAAACTGATCAGTGATCGGCTTGTCCGCTGCCCATGTCCACTGCTCCTGCATGGCGGTCTCATCCTTTTGCAGAAAAGCGAGGAGGGCCCGGCCTTCGTGCAAATCCGGGGTGTCGAATTTGCGTTTCTGCGCCTCTTCGAACGTTGCCTTAGCTTCCTGGAGGCGTTCAGCCATGATGCTGGCATACATCCAGCTGCGATAGCTGTAAGGAGTTGGAAGAAGACGAGCCGCTTCGCGCGCTTCGTCGGCAGCCCGGCTTGGTTGGCCCAGCAATCCCAAGGATTTCATAAAATTGTTGTGCGCTATGAAATCGCTAGGGAAGGTTTGCACCCATTGCTCCAGAACAGCGTAAGCCTTGTCCTGTTCTCCGGTTACGCCATCGAAGTACAGGTCCTCTACGTGGAACCGTGTGCGCTCGGTCATTCTTGCGCGGAGTTCATAGGCTCTCTTTTTAGCTGCGGCCGCCAGAGAAAATTCCGCCACTGCCTCATGGGCGACACCCAGTGCGGCATGGGCCAGGGCGAAATCTGGGTCCGATTCAATAGCACGCTGATAATTCTGAATAGCTCCTCGGAAGTCAACGGCGAGATGGCGCCTGTAGCCCTCGGCCAGCTGTTGGACGGCCTCTGGGGACTGGCTCGTCGCCTCCTCCAGTGGCTTGTTGAACCTGGCCACCGTATCCGCAGACTCGCCCAGTTTTCTGCGCAATTGCACCGCAGAGACGCCGAGCAGATGCACTATCTCGTTTCGGTGGGCAACATCTTCACGGACTTGCGCGATCGTATTTCCGCTTTGGCAAGCGATCGTATTTAGCTCGATCCGAAAGTGATTGCCTGAATCCGCGATGGAACCGGTGATCATCATTCTGCTATTCGTGCGAAGACAGACTTGACGGGCGATCTCCGCCGTAACCTTCGCATCACCAGGACGGTTGAGCAGCCTCAGGGTGCTGCTGACTTTGTATTGGTCAAGAAGATTGAGATAGGGCGTCTGCTCCAGGCCGACACGCAACCCCGTATTCAATGCATCATTGAATACCGGATCGCCGGTCTGATTGTTAAAGTCTGCGATCACGATCGTGTCGGTCGGGGAAAGCATCACTCGGTTGCGGTAATCCCTATAGGTCCATACCCCGGCACCCGCGACAAGGAGCAGCGCGGTTGCCGCGAGCCAACGTAACAGGCGCCGCCGCACCGGATTCATCTCTCTCCGGACGCGCGCTAGGTCCGCCTGCATTTCCTCCGCAGACTGGTACCGCCGCGTGCGGTCCTTTTCGAGTCCTTTGGTGATGACGGTGTCCAGTCCCCGCGGAACGGCAGAGTTCATGTTCCGCACTGCGGCTGGCGCCTGGTTGAGGATTGCATCGTGGACCACTGCCGCCGTCTCGCCCGTAAAGGCGCGTTGGCCCGTCGCTATTTCGTACAGGACCAGCCCGAAGGAAAACAAATCGGTGCGAGCGTCCAACTGTTGCTTACGCACCTGCTCGGGAGACATATAGCCGGCAGTTCCTATCGCGATCCCGGTGCGAGTGAGATTGCTATGGACTCCTATGGATGCTTTTGTGCCTGTCTCTCTTGAAGGCTGCTTTGAGCCGGTGGAAGGATCGTCCGCTCCTTGTGGTGAACCGATTTGCTCAACCTCTTCCACAGAAACTAACTTCGCCAATCCGAAGTCCAGTATCTTCACCGGACCTTGCTTCGTAAGAAAAACATTGGCCGGCTTGATATCGCGATGAATAATTCCTTTGTCATGAGCAGCTTGCAGCCCGTGGCAAATTTGAATCGCAATGTCTAAGAGTGGGACCAGCGGCACGGCCTTCGACGCGGAAGCGGCCAGGTGATGAAGCAGGGTTTCGCCTTCGAGCAGCTCCATCACGATGAAAGGCTGGCCTTCATATTCTTCAATTGAGTAGATGGTGCATATGTTGGGGTGGTTCAACGACGACGCGGTTTGTGCTTCGCGTTCAAAACGCCGGAGACTATCCGGATCGCTGGCCAGCTCTTCCGGGAGAAATTTGAGCGCTACAGGGCGGCCTAACTTGAGGTCTTCGGCCTTGTACACCATCCCCATGCCCCCGCCGCCGATGACTTCAAGCACGCGATAGTGGGAGACTTTCCGGCCGATAAGGCTGCTGGGTCCAGGCACTGCCTGGGGCCCGGCAGGCCCGCCTAGAGGGATTACTGTGGTTGTTCCCAGTCTCTCAGTGGCTACCAGCAAGCGATACCCTCGCCGCCCCAACGTCTCGATGTACTGAGGGTTATTAGCAGAATCGCCCAGCGCTCGCCGGAGAACTCCAATGGCCACATTGATACTGTGGTCGAAATCCACAATGGTGTCGTTGGGCCAGAGCTTCTTCCTGATTTCCTCGCGGGTTACGATCTTGCCCCCACGCTCAATCAACATTCGCAGAACTTGGAAGGGTTGTTCCCTAAGAAGAGTCTTGCGGTCACCCACGGCCGTCGAAAAGGAGCGCAGTTCACCGGTATTGAGGTCGAGCTCAAACTTTCCGAAGCGGACGCGACCTGAGAGGGTATGTTCCATGCTGTCTTTGAACTTGGCCAAAGTGTACTACTGGCATTCTGGTGCTTCCAAAGGCCCACAACCTATCGAGCCGCCAAGCCTCCACTTTAGCCCTTTGAGATCAAATACTTGCTCTACCCCCACTTCCATTTGACCGCCAAATGACCGCCAGTGAATTTACGCTTTGATTGGCATGGAGTATTGATGACTCGACGAACGTGACGGCGGCACCGCCCGTGCGAAAACGCCGGCGAAAATCCTGAGAGAATGGGACCTATGGCTGGGCAACCAATGAATGTTTTTGATGGCGGCAGGTTCCCCTATACCGGTCGACAGCTTTTCCAGGCAGATCAACCGTTGAGTGAGGAATTATCAGCGACTACAACGTTACTGAAAAAAGATCCGCCCGATAAGCATCACGAGAATGACTTTGATGGATTTGAAAGAGTCATCGGAATTGAAGCCGCGTTGCTGGAAATCTCAGAACTGGTACGAACGGCTACCCCCACCGATTCAAGCGTTTTGAGGCTGGACGCGACCAGAGAGAGAGAAGCGAGAGTCGCCCTGGAGACGGCTTTTCAACACGTAAAGGCGTTAAAGGAGCGGTTGTATAACGAAAACCTGGCACTTCGCGACGAAGTGGATCGGGTCTCCATGTTTGAAGAGGTCGTAGGGAGCTCACGGGCCTTGCAAGTTGTGCTCTCTCGGGTCATCAAAGTTGCTCCGACCGATTCAAGCGTTCTCGTCACTGGGGAGACAGGAACGGGCAAGGAACTGATCGCGCGTGCCATCCACAAGCGATCTCACCGTGCAGAACGGGCCTTCGTCAGCGTGAACTGCGCGGCCCTGGCGCCATCATTGATTTCCTCCGAGCTCTTTGGTCACGAGAAAGGCGCATTCACCGGCGCAACGCAGCGTCGGCTGGGCCGTTTTGAGTTGGCGAACGAAGGGACCATTTTCCTGGACGAAGTCGGTGAGCTGCCAGCTGATACCCAGGTTGCTCTCTTGAGAGTGCTGCAAGAGCGGGAATTCGAACGCGTCGGAGGCACGCGATCCGTTCAGGTTGACGTACGGGTAATTGCGGCAACCAATCGCAACTTGGAAGCCGCTGTCGCCAATGGAACCCTTCGCTCGGACCTATTTTACCGGTTGAACGTGTTCCCAATCGAAGTTCCGCCGCTGCGCGA
Organism: Acidobacteriaceae bacterium; assembly: GCA_041166845.1. Lineage (GTDB taxonomy): Bacteria > Acidobacteriota > Terriglobia > Terriglobales > Acidobacteriaceae > JALYIM01. The sequence continues at coordinate 1,404 of JBEEGK010000352.1, read as the reverse complement.
GCGTAAAGACGATTTATTGATGTTGCTTGAATATTTCATCCATCGCTATGCCGGAAAGGCGGGCAAGAACTTTGTCAAGATTGACAAGCGAACCCTCGATCTATTTCGATCTTACGATTGGCCGGGCAATATCCGCGAGCTGCAAAACATCGTCGAGAGGTCGGTCATTGTCAGTTCCGATGACGTATTTTGTGTAGATGGGGCCTGGTTAGTCCGGAATCCCAGAGAAGTTCCTTCGCGATCATCAGTGTCTGAATACAGCGATATAGCGTCGAGTCATGAGCAGCAGATCATCGAGGCTACACTCGCTGAAACCCGAGGTCGCGTTTCTGGTCCCAATGGCGCCGCGGCCCGACTTCGAATCCCACCGTCGACTCTAGATTCTATGATCAAGAAATTGAAGATCCATAAAGGCCACTTCAAACTGGCTAACACTGGCCCTTAGGCGAGATCACGATTCTCCCGAATTTCACGAAACCCACAGTAGCGATCCGGACGGCCATGCTATTCCTTTTCAAGCGTTTACGATTGGCTTTCAGTTTGCTCTTAGTGACCCTGCATGCTGGACATGGGATCAGGAGCCGCAACGGCCGGTTGTTGAGAGAGCAAGACCGATGACCTGCAAGATCGAACGGTTCGCCAGCGGCGAGAACGTCGTGGTGCTGCGGGTGTGTGGGCGGATACAAATGGAACACGTGAGCACCATCAAAGATTTGATCCTGTGCGAGACCGGTGCGGTCGTTATTGACCTTACAGAAGTGACGCTCGTTGATCGCGACGTCGTGAATTTTCTTGCGGTTTGCGAAAGCAGAGGTATTGAACTCAGGAATTGTCCGGCATTTCTGCGGGAGTGGGTTGTCAAAGAACAGCAGCGAATAGATGACGAGCCTCCGAATCAAAGCACTCTGAGCAATCAATGATGCCGAACATCTAGCAGAAACCGAGCACTTTTATTATCTCGAGGAATGCTAAGACGTTCTGGGCCCTGCATCATCGAAGGTGGAAATCCAAGGAATGTCGATCATGAGGAACTTCTTCACGTTTATCGGAGAAGCGAGCCATTTCGGCCTGAAAGGATTGGTGGACGCGTTTCGGCCGCCGTTTGAATGGGAATTTTTCGTGATTCAGTTCGAGGAGATTGGGTGGCAGTCACTACCCCTCATCTTAGCCGCTGGTTTGGCTCTCGGAATTGTACTATCCATGCATACTCGGGGCACGCTGGTGCAGTTCGGCGCAGAAGCGCTGATCCCAACCCTCCAATCGGCGTCGTTTTTCAATGAATTAGGGCCTCTGGTCACGGCGCTGCTCGTGGCGGGAAGAGTAGGCGCGGGTATTGGCGCCGGGATAGCTAATATGCACGTGACAGAACAGATCGACGCAATTGAGTCTTTGTCGGTCGACGCC
>JBEEGK010000351.1:0-15486 GCA_041166845.1 Acidobacteriaceae bacterium | reverse complement strand
TGAGTTGCTGTGCCGGGGGCTCCTGTCTGGCTGGAAGGCGAACCGGTGCCAGCTCCAGCAGTGCCTGCTGCTCCTGCTGAACCTGCCCCTGTACCCTGCATGTCTGGAGTCATCAAAACTGCCATTTCAACATTTTGCTTCAGTGCGGAGCTGGGGCCAGTTCCCTTACTGCCAGCGCCATTGCAGTGGTCTGCAACTTTGGTCGCGCTGGCCACTTGGAAGCTCTTGCCACTGGAAGTCATTCCCGCTTGCGATCCCACAGCGGTTTTGTCGCTGGCATTGGAACCAGCTGAAGATGTCGCTGACGCTGAGTCGCCGCTGCCTTGTCCTGTCACTTGTACCTGTGCGCCCACCAGGGTCCGAAGGCTATCCAAGCTACCGACTAACTGATAAGTGGCGCCAGATTGATCGGTCAGAGTGTATTTTCCGCTGGCGGGTGAACCTGCAAGACAGCCAGTCAAAGAGTTCGCGCTGTCCGGCGTTGCTGAAGTCGAGGTCGATGGCGAATCCGAGGTTGAGTTCGTGGATGTTGAGCCGGCGCTCGAACTTGGAGTGCTCCTGGTTGAGCCCGCGCCCGGTTGCGTAGATGGGGATGAGGTCTGATTCGATTGCGATCCGGTCTGTCCAGTTTGATTCGGTTGAGCGTCAGTCTGGGAATTCGCTGTACCAGCCGTGCTGCTTCCGGAATTTGCATCCTGGGCAACTGCGAAAGATCCCGCTAGCAATGCCAGTGTAAGAACTGTTGCTTTTGATTTCATAAACCCGCCTCCACAGAATTTCTTCTCTAACTACCACTCCAAACAGTAAGCCTGATGGCAGCTCGCGGAAATCCAGTAGAGTCCTTACTTCAGTAGAGGAGGTTCACGTACAGCGTTTTTGCTCGGTATGTGGGAAAGGATTACGCGGTAGGGCTGCTGTCAGCTTTTGGCTTTTGGCTTTAGTTCAAAGAAAGGCGGCTGGATACACGTGCAACATCACGGCAACGAAGGATTGATGCGGGGAAAAAAAGCTCCTTTAGGCACAAGCTAACGCTGAAAGGTGCCCTTTCACACCGCCCAACCGGCGACCGCTCCTGACGACCATGCCCACTGAAAATTGTAGCCGCCCAATTGTCCGGTGACGTCTACCACCTCTCCGACGAAAAACAGGTCTGGAACTCTGCGTGATTGCATCGTCTTGGAGTTAAGTTCAGAGGTGTCCACTCCTCCCGCCGTCACCTCGGCTTTATCGTACCCTTCGCTGCCTGCTGGAGTAATGGACCAGTTGTGAACGTTCCGCTCCAATTGCAAAAGTGCCGCATTCGTCCATTCGGAAGGTCCATGCAGCTCCAACCAGCGATCGGCAAGCCGACTGGGAAGAATCTCGTGAAGTTTAGACTTTGCCATCGCAAGCTTTCGAGCCGACTGAGTACGAAGCTCCGCGGTTACATCCACTCCGGGGGCCAAATCAATGCTGATCGCCTGCGGAGGCTTCCAATAAGAAGATATTTGCAAGATTGCCGGGCCGCTCAATCCTCGATGAGTGACCAACATTTTTTCCCGAAATCGCTGATTCTTGAACGATGCGACCACTTCTGCTGAAACTCCGGCCAGATCGCAATAGTCTTGGCGATATTGGCTGTCGAAAACCAACGGCACCAGTGCGGGACGTGTTTCCTGGATGCTAAGCCCAAATTGCCGTGCCAAATCGTAGCCGAATGCGGTCGCGCCCATTTTGGAGATAGAGAGTCCCCCGGTTGCCACTACCAAGGCGGGCGCGCGAAATTCTTCGCGCTGAGTCCGGACAATGAACTCGTCATCGTGCGAAACATCCAAAATCGCGCAGTTAAGCGAAATACGGACCCCGGCCGCATCGCATTCCTGCTGTAACATGAGTACGATCTCGCGCGACGATCCATCACAGAAAAGCTGTCCTAAGGTTTTTTCGTGGTAAGGGATGTGATGTTTCTCAACCAGGTCAATGAAGTCAGCCGGAGTGTAGCGGGCCAGTGCGGACTTCGCGAAATTCTGATTCGCCGAAATGAAATTCTCGCCGGCACACCCCAAGTTGGTGAAATTACAGCGTCCCCCGCCGGAAATCAGGATCTTCTTCCCGATACGTTCAGCACGTTCAAGCACAACGACTCGACGGCCGCGACGGCCTGCCTCGATCGCGCACATCAGTCCGGCGGCGCCTGCCCCTAGAATCAGGACGTCGAATTGATGGGTCTTATCGGCCACGCTTTCGATCAGTCCCCCTCTCACGGCACTTTTGCAAGCTACGGAAATGCGAGCAACGGCATCTGAACTCTAAGCAATCAAATTTACATACATTTGTGGAGAGATTGTCTTGAAAAACCACACTTTAGCAATTGCTATGTTCGCGTGCGCAGTCCTCTTGGCGGCCGGTCCCGCCCATGGGCAGCAGTTTGACGCGGCTTTCGGCTTCAATGCGCTGACGGCACCTTCATCCACCTTTACTAACAACACTTTCACACCTTCGGTTAGTGGAGGTATGTATCCCAGTTTCAGCGCCGATTTTCTACTGAAACATCACTTCGGGGTGGGAGCAGAGGTCGCGTGGCGCGCCAGCCAGGGTCTTTATGGCGGATACCAGCCATACCGTCCGCTTTTCTATGACTTCAATGCCATCTGGGTCCCCACAATTTCCAAGAAGGTCTCTGGGGAACTGATGGCAGGTATCGGCGGCGAAGATCTGAGGTTTTACCAAGGCTTTTATCAATGCAATTTCGTGAGTTGTACAAACTACGTCAGCAGCAACCATTTTATGGAACACTTGGGCGCCGGACTGCGCCTATATGTGTGGGGGCACGTCTTCGTTCGCCCCGAGGCGCATCTGTATTTCGTCAATAACAACCGGGAGTTCAGTTCGAACCATTCTGCGCGCTACGGAGTTTCCATCGGCTATACCTTTGGCCCCGGATTTTGAAAAATTTAACAACAACCTGTCCCTAAATCGGCGCGACGGGCTTGGGGTAAGATAGGACTTGCCAGGTGTTGCGGTTACGAGTTACAACTGCGAGACTCGACTCCGAGCACTTTCGCAAAACGGAGACTCAACGACATGAATTACCATCAGTGCGGTCCACAGAAAACTGATTATCGTATCGGACGTGAATGCAGTTTTTGCCGTCAGCATCCTGACTCGTCCTTCCTGTCGAAGCGGGACCTTCAGGTGCATGCGAAATCAGAGGACATTGCATCCGCGCACATCACGGAAGATGGATATGTTCGCCATCGCATGTTAGAAATTCGCAAGCTGATCGAGCGCCGCGACAGCAATGCTATAGCTGCATAGAGGAGTTTCCGCCACCAACTCCTGCCTCTGCGTAACCATCATGAAGCGGCCACCTTCGCGCCAACCTGAGTCTACAAAAGAGCTCACCGGACTCATCCGCCAGGCCTGCCTGGTGGCAAGAGATTCTGCGACCAATGTGCAGGAGTTCATAGAAAACTCCTCGAAAATGGCGTTCTTGGCGGTTAAAGACTGCGAAAAGGAGCTTGATCGCATCGAGCGCACCGTAGACCAGACCATCACCAGCGCCATCACCGACGTGACAGAGCCCGAAGCACGTGAATTACTCGCATGCCTGAAATTCATTACGGACCTGGAACGCATCGGAGATCTCTCGTGGTCAATCACCAAGCGCCTGCAGACAAGCGCTTCGCGAGTATTTGCGGATGATAAGCGTGATCTAGGCGCAATGGCCGAAACGCTTCGCAGTATGCTCGATCATATCCATGAAGGTTTTGTGGACCGCGAAACCGAGCCAGCGAACTGGGTTTTGCATCACGACAGCCAGATTGATGACCGCTGCCGCTCGATGTTTCGCCGCCACTTTGAGAGCACAGTGCGGCGTCCGCGCGAATACAGCACGAATTTATTGCTGATAGCCCAGGCTTTCGAGCGCGCCGGGGACCACGCCAAGAACCTTGCTGAAGAAGTACTGCACCTGGTGGAGGGACGCAGCGTGCGCCACGAGTTGAAGCGGCGTAAAGCAGAGGCTTAATCAGAAGCGCGCAGCGAAGAACCCATGTATTCCGCTGCCACCAGGATGCAAAAGTCCACCACAGCACTACAATGGTAATTCCCAAGTTCCTTCTACCCAGGTCACGGTCCTGTTTTAGGTCAGGATGAGATGTGAGGAGACGCCAGGTTTGATCGTCCGAGATTGACCAGTCCTCGCCGAAAATGCAGGCACGAATCGTTCCGGCAACAACACTTTCACGCAATGATTTCTGCACCGCGACGCGGATATCGCCACCAACGCCGCTCGAGCCGTATCCATGAACAAATTTCACAAATTGATTGCGCTGTTGCGTCGCGATGGCCAGTTCGCGATCGAGCCGCAGTAGCGCCTGGCGGACCAAGGGCATGCCTTCCTCAAGGTTTACTGTTTTCATCGAGGGTCCTTGGGCGGAGGTTTTATTTCGCGGCTTCACAGTTCGATCCTTCCTGAACTGATGATATCTAGTTCCATGTTCCGAACCAGCAACCAGCGTGACAGTTTTGTACGGTCGAGACTGCCATTTTGAGCATCGAAACGCTCATACTGCCACTATGAATATTCCCTCAATCGCCTATTTCCGCCAGCTTGCGACATTTGCTCTCCTTTTTATCGCGCTCTCCGTCTCTGCACAACCGCAGGGTCAGGCCGCGGAAAATGCTGCTTTTCCAGATCCGGTTCCGCAACCGAATTCAGCCTCCATCGAGTCCGCAGAGGCAGAAATCTGTGGGGTGAGGCATCTGGACGACTGTCTCAAAGACCTGTTGGGGGACCAGATCGGCATCTGGACCAGCCCCTTTCGACTACGGGGACGAGATGCGGTTTGGCTGCTTCCGTTTGCGGGAGCAACTGCACTCGCAATCCATTATGATGCGGACGCGTTGCGGCAGCTCGGTGGAGACAAGGGCCGAATTGATGCCAGCCACAAAATCGCCGCATTCGGATCACCCTGGGTAACAGGAGGTGGCGCCGCTGCCGTCTATTTCCTGGGTGCTGCCACCCATAACGACAAGCTTGCCGAGACCGGACGCCTGGGCGCGGAGGCCGTCATTGATGCCTCGATTGTTGCGGAAGGTTTGAAATTAGCGACCAATCGCCAGCGTCCGGAACAAGGCGATGGTACGGGTAAATTCTGGCCCGACGGCACGCGGATCTATTCCGTCGACTCTGCCTTTCCTTCTGGCCATGCAGCCGCAAGTTGGGCCTTGGCTCGTGTGGTTGCCGGTGAGTATCCGGGAATTTGGACGAAGCTCGGCGCTTACGGCTTTGCCACAGCGATCAGTGTCAGCCGGGTCACCGGAAATAACCATTTCCCCTCCGATGCCCTGGTGGGAAGCGCCGTCGGATATCTTGTAGGCGGTTACGTGTTGCATCATCATGGGGACAGCACTTTTTCCTATAACATCGCCCCAATCGTGGATGCGAGTACGCGTAGCTTCGGGTTTAGCGCGACGATCCCGACGGCATCGCTGGGTAACGCAGCCACAGGATTACATTCACATTTTCAGGCGCTACTTCATCGCCGTGGGGAGAATTCGCCAAACTATCGTTTCTAAATCTTTCTGCGACCGCATGATGGCAGCATAGATCACGATGTCGAACAGCAAACGGTTCTCCGATCTGACGATGAATACCGTTCTTCGCCGTTATGCTGCGGCGATTCTGGCGGCGCTGGTAGCTCTCGTGGTCCGGGCATTACTCCAGCCAGCCCTCGGCACTACTAGCCCGTATGTCACACTCTTTGCCGCCATCGGCTTTTCTGCGTGGTTTTGTGGACTGATTCCAGCCATTCTTTCCACCTTGATCGGGGTCCTGGGAGCAATTTACTTCTTCATCCCGCCGCTGGGAACTTTCTCCATCAGCGACAGCCAAAACATTGCACGCCTGGCAGCATTCTTATTCTCGGCGTCTGTGATCATCGTCATGGGGGAAGCGAACCGCCGATCGCGCGCAAAGCTGGATTCCACGCTTCCGGAATTGAGACAGAGCCGGGCCGCCGCCAATTTGAGTGAGGGACAATTTCAATTGCTGGCCAACTCCATTCCAGAGCTCTGCTGGATGGCGAGTCCCGACGGCCACATCTTCTGGTACAACCAGCGCTGGTATGAATACACGGGAACGACTCCGCAACAGATGGAGGGTTGGGGCTGGCAAAAAGTGCATGATCCAGCTGTTTTGCCCGCTGTCGTTGAGCGATGGAAAAACTCTCTTGCGTCGGGCGAACCCATGGAGATGGTGTTTCCGTTAAAGGGAGTCGATGGCGTCTTCCGCTCTTTCTTGACCCGAGTGCGGCCTTTGAAAGATACCACTGGAAGAGTCACGCGCTGGTTTGGCTCGAACACCGACATCTCCTCCCAAATGAGCATTGAAGCCGCTTTGAGGGAAAATGAAAAGCGTTTACGCGCGGCCTTCAGCCAGACCTATTCATTCATGTTTTTTCTCACTGTGGATGGGACTGTCATAGACGCGAATGGGGCAGCGCTCGGCGGGGCAGAATTTAAACGGGAGGAAGTTGTCGGCAAAAAGTTCTGGGAACCCTGGTGGTCCCCGCTCCCCGCAGAAGTTGAGAAGCTGAAAGCTGCGGTTGCGAGCGTTGCATCGGGAGAAACCGTGCGCGAAGAAGGCTCCTACGCTTTACGAGACGGCACTGTCCGCTTTGCCGATCGTACTTTAACCCCCGTCAAAGACGATAACGGACAGGTGGTAATGATCGTTGCCACGGGCATGGATATAACGGAACAAAAAGAATTGCGGGATAGTCTGGAAGAGCGTGTGAATCTTCGTACCCGCGAGTTACGGGAGAAGAACCAGGAATTATTTAAACAATCCGAAATTGTGCGCGAGCTTTCCGGGCGTGTTCTGAGAATGCAGGACGAAGAGCGGCGCCGCATCGCACGCGAACTGCATGACAGTGTTGGACAGCTCTTGTCCGCCCTCGGCATGAATTTTTCGATCATTGCCAGTTCCCCCGACCTTACCCCGGCGGCCGCCAAAGCTGTAGCGGAAAACGCCACCCTGCTGAACCAGATCCTGAGCGAAATACGTACCATTTCTCATCTGCTGCATCCTCCTCTGCTGGACGAGATTGGCCTGCAATCGGCCCTGAAATGGTACGTAGAAGGATATGCAGAGCGCAGCAAAATCAAAGTCAATCTGGAACTCGCTCCCAAGTTGGGAAGACTTTCGCGCGAGGCAGAAATTTCTATTTTCCGCGTGGTTCAGGAGTCGCTTACGAACATCCATCGTCATTCTCAGAGTCCTACGGCGACGGTCAGATTACAGCGTGATTCTGACAACTTACGACTCGAAATCGAAGATGCCGGCAAAGGAATTACTTTGCAAAAGCAAGGCGCCCTCAGCCATCCTGGCCGCACTGGGGTTGGGATTGGCGGCATGAGAGAAAGGCTCCGCCAGTTGGGAGGAAACCTTGAGCTCACCTCGGACGGCTCGGGAACCAGGCTGTTGGCCGTGCTGCCAATCAACCCTCAAACCGTCGGATCGCGAGAGTAAGTGGAGTAATAGATCCAATATTGGCAAGATTAATAAAAAAAACAGCAAAAAATCTTTCCTTTCATTCAACTCTGAGGTAACCTTTCTCACAGATCTCGCCATCGAATAACCACCTTGGGGTTAACGGCAAAAAACGATTTGGCTCAAAAGCCACCTCTGCCCATCCGCATTCTCATAGCGGATGACAGCCCAGACATGCGCAGATCTATCCGCAGCCTGCTTGAAAGAAAGCCAGGTTGGGAGGTGTGTGGCGAAGCTTCCAATGGTCAGGAAGCCATAGACAGCGCCATGAAACTAACCCCTGACATCATCGTTATGGATCTTGTCATGCCAGTCATGGACGGCCTTCAGGCGGCGCGCAAGATCGCTGTCATTGCCCCCAAAATCCCTACTGTCATGTTGACCATGTATGCCTCCGAGCAACTCGCGGCGGAAGCGTCCAGCGCGGGCGTGCGAACTGTCCTTTCCAAGGGCGAGAGTTCCGCGATCATCAACACCATCGAAACCCTCCTACGTAAGCAGCCGAACTAAAATCGAACCGTCATGGCCCAGGAATCCGATCACCTTCAGGTTGGACTATGCCTGAATTGTGTGAACGCAAGGCGCATAGCGTCCGATCGGGAATCCATCTTCTTTCTTTGCGAGCTTTCTAAATCCGACCCCAACTTCCCCAAATATCCGAGACTCCCGGTCGTTCAATGCCGTGGATACTCGAAGTCATAACATTCTTTAGAGGGCCAACTTGATAGGCGCTTTACTTCGGTAACTTTGAGTCTCGCTCAAGCTCTGGGAGAATCGTAGCTGCGAGTCCTATGCCAACAGAGTCTTACGATCAACGCGTCGGGGGAACCTACCCTTCGGGCGTGAACATTCCGCTTAAGAAGAAACCTTCGCGTTCTTACGGTTTCAGCATTCGAAATCAGGAACGGATTGGAAGCTTGATCGCAGCGGCGGGAGTGGTTTGGTTCGTATACATTACGACTTCGGATCTGACATCGTTTTTTAAATTCGACATCTTACCCTCTGGCCCGATGGAACTCTCCGGATTAGGCATTCTGCTCTGGCTGCACGCGAAATACCGGCGTTCCACAAAATTGACTTAAGCGCTGTCCCATCAAACAGTCGATTCCGTCACCGCGTTCAAAAACCCTATCCAAGATAACGCACGCTGCGCTCAATCAGATCCAGCGTCGCAGCATAAGGATCGCCCGCACCATCGTATTCGATTGAGCAGTAACCCCGATATCCGCTGGCTTTCAAAATGTTGAATGTTCTCTGCAGGTCAATATCGATGCGTTTGCCCTGAGCATTTGTTTCCCCATCTTTGACATGGCAAATACCGAAAGCGTGCTGAAACATAGCCTCGACCGCGCGGTAATTGAAATTTGCATTACCACTCATCATCGAATTGCCGAAGTCGGGGAGCGCATGCAAGTACGGGCTATTCACCGACTCGATGACCTTCGCGACGAAGAAGGCATCCTCACTGATTAAGTTGTCATTCTCCAGGTTGACGACAACATTTTTGGACGAGCCATAGCTTGCCACTTCTTTCAGGCTTTCAACGACTAGTGCAAGGTTCGGAGCTGAAGACTTTCCGGACGGCGAGTTGCTGGTGCGAATTCCAGGAGAGCCGATGCGCGCGGCGATGTCCACCCACTGCTTCGCGTAATCCATTGCCTTGCGGCGGAAAACCCGATCAGCGTCATAGAAACTGGGTTCAATATCCACTGCAATGTTTACTGCCTGCACCTTCGCGCTTGCCAGTGCCGCGCGAAAAGCGTCCAGATAATCGTCACTCAGTGACCGGAAGTGCAGGTTGTAAGGCTCAATATTATTTACGTTAAATTTTGTGACTACGTTGGAAGCAAAATCTTTGAGGTCCATTCCCGGTACGCGCGGGTCTCGGTCCGAATTGGTTGGACTATCAATGTAAGCGCGAAAGGGCCAGGAGGCGACCGCGATCCGCTCACGCGCGCCGCTTGGGAAGTTCATGTGCGGCCCGGATGCCCCAGCCTGCTCTGCACTGGCAGGAAAATTAATAAAAGGCAGCGCAGCAGCACCGCCCGATTTCAACGTCACCCAGGAGGCGGCTGTTATCCCGGGTAGACTGCGGAGTAGCGACCGTCGCGTCAACATGTCTTATCATCCTCGTCAATTGGAGTGCAGTGAATCTCCGTCAACGTAGCCTTCTTTAGTTCTACCGCAAACCCCCTACCAGAACTACAGTGCGAATCTCGTCGCACCAATTCACAAAACGTTCTACACTATCCGAAGAAAAGAAATCAGAAATAACTCTTCGCAAGTGTAACTGTTGAAAATTTGTGGTCGAGCAACAGATTTTACACGTCCATCCATTAGCAGCCGACAAGCATTTCATCTGTAGCGGGCCCGTAGCGCAGCGTCAAGCAGAGTAAGAATGTCGTCAAACTATAGCGGTGACTGGCAGCATCCAATGCGTTGGAGCGAGGACAACCACATGGACCTGTTTACCGAACATTATCGAGTCATCGGAGTGGAGAGCCAGCGTCTGTTGCTCAAGGGCGTCCGCACGGGAGAGACATTGACCATCATCAATGCGGACCCCGAGACCCCATTGACCGAGAAAGACTATCCCATCGGAGAATTGATCTCGTTGACGGATGAGTCACCACAGATAAATTGAGCGGAAACCTGCAGCGGTACTAGATCAAAACTTGCAAAAGAGCCTACAATAGCGGGCGAACAGGAGGCAGGAGGATAAATGGCTAAAAAAAAGGCAAGCAAAAAAGCTAAGACTACAAAGAAGAGATCAACCTCAGCCAACTCGGCTTTTATGAAGATGGCCCAGGCGAAACTGAAACCGTCAGCACAACTGGCTGAAGTGTTGGGATCGCCGGATCCGATTTCGCGTCCGCAGGTGGCGAAAAAAGTGTGGGTATACATCAAGAAACATAAGTTGCAAGACCCTGAAAAACGCCGCGAAATTGTGGCGGACGATAAGCTGAGAAAAGTCTTTGGAAAGCCCCGACTCGATATGTTCCAAATGACAAAGGCGATCAGCAAGCACTTAAGCAGCTAGTTTCTATCTGACACGGGCCGGTCGCCCGCCGCATTCGCTATTTACCTGCGGGAACCAACGGGCGGCCCTTCCGAGTTATGTGGTTTTTCTGCTGGACTCCGCGTTAGCGAAAAGAAAAAGAAGATGCGGCACATCGGGGAATGGTGGGAGGGGCTGTCCATTTGATGTGCCGCAATGCGGGCCACGATCCCCCTTTGGGACGCGACCCTTATACCCTTTCGCAGGTCATGCTACATCGGGCCTATCCTGTAGTGGCTGCTCAATATTGACCACTTTTAGAAAAATAAATTCCGCAGCACCTAACTCCTAGTTTTACAACGTAATAAATTTCCCATTTTGAGCAATATTGAACAGTCACGTTGGTGACTCGATGTTTAACCTTTCCGCATGGAAACAGAAAATCATGACTCTCTTCTGAGATCGAAGCGAAGAAATAAGAGGAAGACGATTGACAATCCACCATGGGCGGCTTTGTATGAAGGGGCTCTGCTGGAGTTCGACTCTAAAAAGCTCATTGAGCGCATTGGTTATGCCGAAACAGCGATCGAAGAACGCCTGTATGACTTGCGGCTTGACAGTAATCATCACGCGGAGAGGCAGATGATTCAGGACGCGCAAGGCGCTCTGAGATTTTTACGGAGGTCGGCTTCGAACAAAAGCTAAACGGTCCCTGGCGAATTCGTCCTATGTCGAAGTGACAAAGCTTTGATCTGACTGTTGCTCAGAATATGCCGGCCCTCCCCCTTAGTGCATGCCTTGGCTACGCATCTGCCGATGCGATGAAGCGGAATATCTCTGTGCGATAGCTACTTCGATTGCACTATGACCGGTTCCGTCAGTGTCGTCGTGCGACCGCTCTGCGCTCCGACTTCAACCGGTATTCCGTGCTTCATGTAAGCGGCAATCACTCCTGGTTGCGACCAATCGAGGTCCCATCCATTCTCAATGGCGACGACGGTGTATGCCCCCGGAATTACGCTCTGCAAGCTGAACGTCCCATCTAAATCGCTTTGATCGCGCCGAAAAAGGGCGCGATTAATCTCAGGATCTTTCGGCACCAGAACTATCATCGCTCCCGCGACAGCTTTTTCCGCCCGTTTCGCAATGCCTTCCACGGTTGTCGAACCCCCTATCAATGTGATCGCGATTGCTGGGGACGATCCTGCTTTAACATTCAGATTGTGACCGGACAGTTCGCCGCCGTCGGCAGTGATGTGGGAAATTGCGTAGGGCTTCCCAGCGCTTGCAATCAGCACTTCGTATGCGCCGGGAGCGATCTGCTCAACCTCCGCTTCGCCTTTGGCGTTGACCATTTGCCACGCGGTGTTCACGCTTCGTTTCGGGCGCAATCCAACTGCGAGGCGCGACGGAAGGGCAGGATCGCCGGCAATCTGCACCGAGATTTTCACTTTACCCAGAGCTTCACCGGCAGATGTATCAATTTCCTGATCATTGCTGGTGAGATCAACTGCATTCATCTGTAGGGCCTGTTCGTTTCCTTGTCCGGCAATGCGAATGTTGTACTTTCCTGCAGGAATTCCGCTGATTTCGAAAACACCCGGTGAAGGGGAATATCCACCGTTCGACTCTGCGGAAATAGTGTCATCAAAAACAGGCTGTTGCAGCTGGGGCACCACGAAAGCTCCGCTGGGCTCACGAAAAACAACGCTGACAGCGGGAACCGGACTCAAATGAATATCTGCCTGCAAACGGTCGCCACCGCGAACTGGTATGGGCGTCGCGCCATCAGCGTCGGTAACGTTAGGGTAGTAGGTTATCGGATACGCCACGTCGAAAGAGCGATCAATTACGGGCGCGGCGCCTTGAGCCGGTGACTGCGAGTTGACGTGGATGGCATACCACGGCTTCGCTCGAGCGGCCAGGAAATATGTCCCGGGGAGAAGCGGAGTTATTTCGTATTCTCCGAGGTCGTTCGTCTGAGCGCTGCCGAATTCATGGATGACGCTGACTCCAGAGCTGTGGTCGTCATGGTAAGCAGTCACCGTAGCCTGCCGGACGGGCTCTCCGACTTCATCGAAGACCACTCCACTGATAATTGCCGCGGGCGCAAGCCGCAACACCAGCGATTCGGTATCAAGGCCAGCACCCAATACGATGGCGGTTGAGAATTGATCGTGTTGATCGTAGTCGGCCGAAATGAACCCGCGCTTCGCTCCTCCTAGTGCGTACTTCCCTACCGGCAGCCCGCTGAAATTAAATTTACCGTCTTCGGACGTGATCGCAGACAATATTTGTTCACGATTCTTTACCGCTTGCACCATGATCCGAGCACGCGCGAGTGGACGTCCATCCGCCTTGCTTACGACCGTTCCGGCGATGGTGTAGCCTCCGCCAGGAATTGGAGATTGCGGCGGATTGGCGAGCTGCAAAGCCACAGCCGATTTCCCACAGAATGAAATTAAGAACACGAACGAGAGTGCGCAAACAATCCATGTCGATTTTAAGATCGTTGCCATATCAATTTTTAGCCGAGATCACTGACAATTGGACAGATTGCTTCTGGCCGGCTTCGAGATGCACGACCTCGCCTTGATTTTCGTACTCTTTCATCGCTTCCGCATCGCGGTACAACAAATCGGATTGCGGAGTAGAAAATGCCAGTATTCGATAGATTCCGGGAGCCAGCTTGGGCGTTTGGAATTTTTCGCCGGGCGACGCACTAAGCTCTTGAATTTGCCCTGGACTGTCAGATAGCGGAATGCAATATACCGAGACGGGTGGAAGGGATGGCCGGGTTGCGGGGCTGCCGATTATGTTCTCTGCAGTTCCGGGCATTAGCAGCGTGCCTTCAATTTCGCCGCCGTCGTCCCGCATTGTGACTTCAATCGGAGCACTTGATCCCGCAGTTATCACCAACGGCTGGTGAAGCAAGTCAACGCCGCCCATTGTCGCAGAAGCCGCGTAACCCCGAGATGAATAGAATCGCATCGAGTATTTTCCCGGAGCGAGGCCTTCTACAACCAAAGAGTTGTCCTCTTGTTTCACAGGAGGACGTAGGTAAACGTTCCTCGGTGGGGCGAAATCGTCCACGGGAACCGCCGAAATCTGCAGGTAGAGTCGTGGACCGTGATATGTGAAATTATGTTTCCCATCGCTCCAGCGGCCTGGCTCGTTGGTGTATGTGGAGGTGAATTGCTCGTCCACATTCACCTCAATCGAGGCGCTCTTAGTGAGTATGATGCCTGAGCCTTCGACTGGCACACCGGCCACCGCAATGTTCGCATTGCCGCCCGACGGGGTAGGACCATAGGTATTTGCTTCCACCTGGTAATTCCCGCTTGGCAGCAGCCCTTCGATTCTGTGTTCCTGCTGGTTGTAGCCGAGCGAATATCCGGGATTGCGGTGTCCTTGCACGGAAACGGTGACGTTCATGCCATTGATTATGTCGCCCGCAACTGGGATGCGTACGCGGTAATAGGGCTTGCGAACTAGCGATACGTTCGCTTGAAATGTTCCTCCAGCAGACAGCTGTATGGTTGCGGCAGCCGAAAAGTCATCAACTCCCGGATAGCAGACGGGAGGGAACCCATCAAGTTGTGTGCGCGGAGTTGAGCTGGCTGGATCAGTGTCCAGCAATTCCCCGGTCACTAATTTATAAGCGCCCGGCCCAAGGGCAGCGAAACGGAAGTCTCCGTTGGAGTTTGTCTGTGCCGTGGCGGTCATGGACCATCGGGCCATGCCATCCTGCACTTGGCGGCTAAACAAATTTACGGAAAGGCCAACAGCAGGATCACCGCTCGAAGTCGTTGCATTTCCGTGGACAATTGCCTCCGGCACAAGAGAGATCGTAAGCGGATGTCCGGGAACGGCTCGAGCATTCATTCCACTCGGATTTGTATCCAAAAATCCCGGTCTACGAGCCTTGAGCAAGACGCTTCGATCTGCCGCCTGCTCGATCGGGCCCGCCTGGGCGGAATCGCGGCTGGCGCCCACGTCGGTTGCAGGAAGTTGGAATTCAAAATGTCCTTCATTGTCGGTAAACGTCGCGAAGCGATTGTCAGCGGAATAAACCAAAGCACGGCCTATTGGTGCGTGAGTAACAGAATTAATTACTGTGCCTTGAATGGTCGCCGAAGAATTAGAAGGCTCAATATCTTGTCCTGAGGCAGGAGTCGCGCAGATGATGAGTGCGATCAAACAAGCAAAAACATGAGGTTGCTGTGGCGTGAAAAGGGACTTCCAGCGAGGAGTTCGCCGGGCTAGAGACTGCGCGCTTCGAACAAAAACCATTTCTACGAAATCACTTCTAACATAGTAATAGACACCGGATCGGACTTTCTGTACAGCGTTCGAAAATACGGATGCTCTTTCGAACTCGCACAGATTCCGAACCTGGATGACCCTCGGCTCCCAACCAATGCCATCCTCGTTCTGGAGCGATTGTGTCCACAGGTGTAGAATGCGCTCGTTTTCAGGTTCGAACTATCGGATTCGCGCTATTTCAGTTTGGAGGCTCAAAATATGCCAGCAGATAGTAAATCGGTCTCACGACGCGTCTTTGAAGAAATATGGAATAGCAAAAAGCTCGAGGCCACACACGAGCTTATGACGTCTGACTACGCGCACCATGACCCCCAGGCGCCAGTCGCTCCCAAGGGAATTGAGGCCTACAAAGATTTTGTGTTGCACTTTCACAACGCTTTTCCCGATCTTCGTTTTCACATCGAGGACGAATTTTCAGATGGGCAAAAGGTCGCGAGCCGCTGGACCGCTACCGCCACGCACAAAGGGGACTTGTCCGGTATCGCTCCGACGGGCAAACGGATTTCAGTCACGGGCATGACCATCGCTAAAGTGAAAGACGGAAAAGTGATTGAGAGTTGGAGTAACTGGGACACTTTGGGATTGATGCAGCAACTTGGGGTTGCGCCGTCAGCTGGAGAACACG
>JBEEGK010000350.1:0-3062 GCA_041166845.1 Acidobacteriaceae bacterium | reverse complement strand
TTGATAGCGAGCGAATCGGCGGCAATGGAAGTTCTCATTCAGCATCAACTGCCGTCACACGCCCCGGGAGCTACGGCAATAGGTCGGTCGTCCTGATAGTGCTTGCATTGATCCTGGTCCCGCTGATTGGATACTTACTTCTCCATCATCGCGAGGGCGGACCTTCCGATCAGGCTGTCGTCACTCAGCCCGTGAGCTCTGATGGCGCGCAATCCTCTGATGGAAAGCGCACGCAACAGCACCCGCCGGCGATCCCTAGCGACCGGGCGCAGGAAGCGGTGGCAGAAAAACCGCGTCTATCGGCTCCTGTTGTATCTGCCCCCGCGGTCTCACAGTCCAATGTCAACAGACGCGAGATCGCCCCAGCTTCTGACGAGATCGTTCGCCAAGTTTTGCCGATCGTTCCGCAATCCGCCAGAAACACCATCGAAGGAACAATCAAGGTGAACGTCAGGGTTAGCGCAGACTCTACAGGCAACGTAACTGAAACGCATCTTGACCGCAGTGGGCCCAGCAAGTACTTTGCTCGTCTGGCAACCGAAGCCGCGCGCGAATGGAAGTTCAAGCCACAGTCATCCGCCCGCGATTGGGTACTCCACTTCAGGTTCAGTCGCGGAGGCGTGGTGGTCGAACCAGCGCCCTCAGACCGCTGAGCAGCGAACTTCCACATTCAGAATCGGCCTTGCCGGAGAAATGGCTTCTGCTAGGTGGCCAGGCAGAACGCAACGATTGTCTCCCCGGTTATTCCTGTGTCGTGTTCAGCTTGCTGGAGCAGATCTGATTCTATGTCGTCGGGGTCAACCGCCATTTCACATTCGGCGATTTCAGATTCCGTTGCCCCACGAAAACAAAGTTCACACGTGCCAAGTCCATTTTCAGACCGTACTGGGGGACCGAAGACGCGGCAAGTGAGTGGACGCGTCTGGTAAAGATCACAGGCCTGGGTCAACGGATCTAGCGCTGGGCAAGGCTCGTCGTTTGCAAAATTCACAAAAGCCAACTTAGACGTCTTGCTGTCGCTCAAAATCCCCGAGACAGAATCTCCGGGGAAATCGGGCGCAAGGCGCGACCACGAGCGCCGGGCGCGAGCGCGGACCATCGCAGCGCGTTCCTTGTCCTGCTTCTCCAGAGCAGCCAATCCTTGCCTCAGCCGTGTCGCGTCCAGCTGGTTAATCGCGAACACTCCGACACAACACTGTGCGCACCCGGTGCGGCACACCAGCCATTCCCCACTCCGCCTCGCGGAGTCAGCGAGCGCAGCATCGACAATCTGGATCAGCTCATGGTCGCTAGGTTGCGTTCGGCAGGGCACACTGAAAGCATAGCGCAACGATGGCGGACGTTAGGCAATAAAAAAAGGGAGCCGAGTTAGCTCCCTGTTGATGCAATTACAGAAAATCAGAAATCTTGATTACTCGTTAACCGCGCGATCGTGACGCTCGGCGTCTCGATCATCTTCTCGATCACGTGCGGATGGCTTGTTGACGGCGTCTTTCACCTTGCCCCAGGCGTTCTGGACTTTTCCCTCGGCTTGTTTTGCCGCGCCCTTGGCTTGGGTTTTTTCGTCGCCCGTCCACTCTCCGGCTTGCCGCTCGACTCGTCCGGCAATGTCTTTCACTTTCCCTTCGATTCTGTCTTTGTCCATGAGGAAACCTCCAGAGTTAAAGGTAGTTCGCGCCATCATCGTTTCCCATCGGAAATATCCTGTACTTGCAGACAGGATGCTTTGTAGGAGGAACGTAAATAACTCGGGCGTTTTACGGCTAAGAACAAAAATCCCTTTCGGATATACTTCATCGCTGTGGGCACACTTTCTAAGGTCCGCCACACCGCTTCCTCACCGCGGATGAACAGTGCTCGATAGAGCTCGCCAGCTCTGGCGCTCCGACAGTTCCGTCGCCGGCTTTTCTTTTTCGAGACCGCTGGTCTTACTGCACAGCAATGACTGGGGCCGGGTTGGCGTGCGCGATCAGGAAGGTTATGAGCTGTTGAGGGCGAAGGGCATTAAGTTAGGAAAGCATCCTTATGACTTCTACTCCATGGAAACGGCGGACGACGTAGGCGCGCTCGCTTCACTGCTGGCGCGTCACTATGATTCCACTGGACGGGCCCCATGCATGGTCATGAATTTTCTGACCGGCAACGTAGACTTTCCGAAGGTTATCAAAGACAAGTTCCACAAACTTCATGTTCTGCCTCTTGCCAAAGGTCTCCCCGGAAAATGGAAGCGCCCGCGACTCTTGGAGGCCTATCGCGCAGGAGTGAAGAAAGGTGTTTTTTATCCCGCATTACACGGGGGGACCCATTTTTGCGCGAGCGCAACCCTGCAACGCTTATCTGAGCCTGGGGAGCAGGGCGACTTAATTCGCAGTCTATGGGCTGCTGAAACATCCTACATTCAGTGGCGAATGCCCTGGATCGGCTATGAGTACTGGAATCCGGGCAAACCCAAGATGGGCTTTACTCCCGCCGACGAGCAGCACGAATCCATAAGGCTTGCAGCAGAGAGCTTTGCGCGGATGTTTTCTCATTTTCCAGCGTCGGCCAGCGCGCCGGGTGGGCACGCGAACCGTGACACCGGCGAGGCGTGGTCGATGTGGGGAGTGCGGGTAGTACAAAACGGAAACGCCAGCATCCTGCCGCCACACTTTGACGAATGGGAGATGCTGAATGTTTATAAGACGATAGATTTCGAGCCCTGCCAGCGTGACCTCCCGCTGGAAAAGTATATGCAACTGGCGGAGGGTTGCTTTGCCCGCGGCTTACCCGCTGTGGTGTCGGTCCATTCGATCAATTTTCATTCGTCGCTCAGAGACTTTCGTGGTCCGACCTTAGGGGCCTTAGATCAGCTCCTCACTGCGCTGGAGAAGAAATATCCTCAGCTCCTTTATGTCCACGACGGAGATTTGCACAGAATTGTCACTCAGGGAAAATTCGAGGGTAAACAGGGTAAGGTTGCGGTAACAGTCCGGCAAAAGGCAATTTCTGATTTTCCGAAACTGCGTAATTGACTGCTGATGCGATCCACAATGCAGTCAAAAAATCTTTGGTTAACATGAAAT
>JBEEGK010000349.1:0-4970 GCA_041166845.1 Acidobacteriaceae bacterium | reverse complement strand
AGTGAACTTCACCGATGTACAATCCGCAATTGCCGTTCCGCACTTCTTTAGCGCAGAAAGGATGATATATGAAAGCCAATTTCCTTTACCGCAAACCAATTGCGAGTGAAACTCTGGAACAGTTATGACTGTCATTGATTGCAGCCGATTGGCTCCCCTGATGCAGATCGAACAGGAAAGTTTTATTAAAGACCACCCGCGCTCCCAAGCCCTGTTCGATAGAGCGCGCCACTCAATGCTTGGCGGCGTCCCCATGAATTGGATGGCCAAGTGGCCCGGCGGCTTTCCTCCCTTCGTTAAGGAAGCCCAAGGCGCACACTTCACCGACATAGACGGACATGAATACGTAGATTTGTGTCTGGGCGATACCGGCGCGATGACAGGACACACCCCTGCGGCCACCATCGCTGCCATCCAACAGCAGGTCGCTCGCGGAATTACTTTCATGCTTCCGACGGAGGACGCAGTCGTCGTTGCCGAAGAGTTGCAGAAAAGATTCAGTCTCCCCTACTGGCAATTCGCGCTCACAGCCACCGACGCAAATCGCTTTTCAATTCGCCTCGCGCGCCAAATCACCGGACGGCCAAAAATCCTCGTCTTCAATTGGTGCTATCACGGCAGTGTGGACGAAAGCTTCATCACACTAAAGACTGGCGTCTCCGCTGCCCGTCGCGGCAACATCGGCCCACCCGTTGATCCCACCCTGACCACGAGAGTCGTCGAGTTCAACGATCTTGACGCGCTCGAAATAGCTTTGCAGGTCGGAGATGTTGCATGCGTTTTAGCCGAGCCTGTGATGACGAACGTCGGCATTGTTCATCCCGATCGCGATTATCATTCGCGTCTGCGTGAACTCACTCGCCGTCACGGCACATTGCTGATCATTGATGAGACGCATACCATTTGCGCTGGGCCGGGCGGCTATACGCGCGCAGAAAATCTCGACCCTGATTTCCTGGTCTTCGGCAAACCAATCGGTGGCGGAGTTCCGGGCGCGGCCTACGGATTTTCAGAGGCCATCGCTGCCGAAATTGCACGCCGGCACAATTTAGAGGACTGCGATGTCGGAGGCATAGGCGGGACTCTGGCCGCTAATGCTCTGTCACTCGCTGCAATGAGGGCAACGCTGCAAAATGTATTAACTGAAGCAGCTTTCGCGCACACTATCCCACTGGCTCAGCGCTGGACAACGGGAGTCGAACAGGTCATTTCCGAATTCCAAGTTCCTTGGGACGTCACCCGCCTCGGCTGTCGCGCCGAGTATATGTTTTCTCCAAATCCGCCGCACAACGGGACTGAAGCCCACGACGCGATGGACTTCGAGTTAGAACGCTTCATGCACTTGCACGCCATGAATCGTGGAGTCCTGCTCACGCCATTTCACAATATGGCGCTGATGTCCCCAGCAACGACTGAAGATGATATTGACCGCCACACCCAAGTCTTTCGCGATGCAGTGCAGACACTGGTGGGCTGAGGGATGCTCGCGCAGGCGCCCTTGCTCGCGACATTGGGCTGGTGCTAATAAGGATTGTTTACTTCGTTCGAGATGACAATAGTTAAATAGCATTGTCATCTCGAGCGAAGCAAAGTGATTCGCTTTGTGCAGTCGAGAGACCTGCTTTCACCAGGTTCACCTCACCGTACGGCACAACCAACCCAACACGTTGTCATCCTGAGGAAGCGAAGCCGCGCAAAGCGCGGTGCCGCTGAGGAAGAACCTATGTATTTTTGCGTGAGTAACAGCCTAAGCCCCGACTGTAGCAAATTTCCGGGTAGCGCTCTGTAGCAACGCTGTAATGGCAATGCCACTCACAGGGCGTGAGTAAAAGTAGCCTTGTGCCATTTCACATCCCAACAGTTTGACCAGATTGACCTGCTCAATAGTCTCCGTACCTTCAGCGACAATCTTCATGCCCAGGTTGTGAGCCAGCATCACAATCAACCGAACGATCTCGTGGCTTTCCGCATCGCTTTCCATCTTCGAGATGAAGGAGCGGTCAATTTTCAACGAATCCACCGGGAAACCCTGCAAGCGGCTGAGCGACGAATATCCGGTCCCGAAATCGTCAATGCTGATGCGTACGCCCAGTGCCTTCAATTCCGCAAATACCTGCGATGCCCGCTTAGTGTCTCCCATCGAAATGGTCTCAGTGATTTCGAGCTGCAAACTCGACGGATGCACACCCGAGTTTTCGATGATCAGGGCGATCTCAGTCGCGAGTTCGGGCTGTTCGAATTGGCTGGCCGCGACATTCACGCTCATGGTGCGGGGAACGTCCGAGGGAAATTCGGACTGCCACAACATAAGCTGTGCGCACGCTTGTTGCATGAGCAAACGGTTCATCGGAATAATCAATCCAGTCTCATTGGCGACCGGAATAAAGTCTGCCGGCTGGACGACGCCGTCCGGCCGCTCCCACCGCGTCAGTGCCTCGAACCCAATGATTTGATCGTTGGCCAGTGAAATGATTGGCTGGTAAAAAACCCGAAACTCTCCCAATTCAAGTCCCCGGCGAAGATCGGTCTCGAGTTTTAATCGCTTGACAGCACTCGCATGCATGGCAGGATCGAACAACTCGCAGCGCGCTTTTCCCGCTGCTTTCGCGCGGTTCATGGCGATCTCCGCGTCCCGCAAAAGCGTCTCCGGCTCGCTATAGGAAGACGCGCCGAGCGTGATCCCGATGCTCATCGTAATCACAATTTCCTGTCCGTTAATCACGAACGGCGTGGTCCATTTGTCGTGCACTCTTCGCGCAACGCGGATGGCGTCACTTGGATCGCGAATATCGTCCAGCAGCACGGTAAATTCGTCTCCGCCCAGTCTCGCCAGCGATTGATCGCTCGTCGAGAATTCGGGGAGTTCTCCGATGCGGGGCCGGGCAATCGCATCCATTTCCCGGACGGAAGCCGTCAGCCTTTGCGCTATCTGAATCAGCAATTCGTCGCCCGTCGCATGTCCCAGGCTGTCATTGATAAGTTTGAATTCGTCCACGTCAATTACCAGAACCGCGAACCTGTAGTCTGAGTGCCGCCGCGCAAGACCGATAGCATGTCGCAGCCGATCTAAGAACAACCCGCGGTTGGGAAGGTTGGTTAAGCTGTCATGCGATGCATTGTGCGCCAGCAGAGCTTCCGCGCGCTTGCGTTCGGTGATGTCGCGGTTCACGATTACCAGGTTCTCGGTCTCACCCTGGTCATTTCGAATTGCGCTGGCAGTGGATTCCAAAATGCGCCAAGATCCATCCTTATGCCGCATTCGATATTCCAGCGTCTCGCCCTGACCGCTGATGCGAGCGTGCTGCGCCGCCTTTAGAACCCGCTGCTGATCGTCCGCGTGGATTTGCTCAATCGGCGACGTGGTATTTAGGTCTTCTGCTGAATATCCCAAAACCTTTTCGTAAGCAGGACTGTTGTAGAGCCGCTTTCCATTCCGGTCCACTACCGCGATCATATCGGCAGCGTTTTCCGTGATCAGCTGAAAGAGTTCGTCTCGTTCCACCAGCCGCCGCCGCGTCCGTTGTAGCTGGAGATGTTGATAAGGCGTGTAAACGTCGAAAAGTAACACCAGGGCCGCCAGCCCGCGCACCCAGTCTCTAAGATCAAGCCAGTCGCCGCTGGATTGCAGCAAGTGGAATCCGGGAAAAGTTAAGGATGCAATGCCTGCGGTCAGAACTAGCGTGACTGCGATGGCAAATCCCAGCAGCCACCATTCGCGGGCCTCGATCCGGGACATTTCGGCGCGGCTCATCCTCTTAGGGGATGATTTGGATCTTTGTGATTGTGGGAAATCCATTGGGATACGGTCACTGCGTGAGCTAGACCGATTTTAAGGCGTGGATAGTATTGGGAAAGTTACGAAAGAACCCTGCGCGGTCACCTTGGATTTTCTTGCCCCATCCGCGCCTCGGTATCCGTCAGCGCTCGAGTAGCACAAACCTAGCGTCCTCACCACCCGTTCTGCACGCTATCCGGCAAAATTTGCACGATAGCAAACCCTGCCGAGCGCTAAGTCACTAATTCCATTCCTCAAAAGATTGGCCTCTCACTTGCCACTTATTTTGCACGAGCAATCAGAGTACTTCCTAAGCAGTAGGTTTTTAAATGAAGCATGTCCGGTTCGTAAGTCTTGGCCTCCCCCTTTCCTTCCTCTTCTGCATCGGCTGCGCCCGTCAGCCCGGCATGCAAGAGGCGGCTCCGTCCGCTGCGAACTTCGTCACGAGTAACGACGACAATAACGATGACAATCACCTGCCCTTCGACCGGTCGGCCGATCTCGGAGGCAGATCCCCGTCAGCCTCTTTAAGGATGGAGGAGATTCCGGCGGGCACTATGGTTTCCGTTCGATTGCTGTCTCCTATCTCCAGCGCGAACTCCCACCCAGGCGACATTTTCAAAGCTGTCCTGGCTGAATCCATCCTCGTGGACGGTCAGCAGATCGCTACCGAAGGCACTCCTCTAACTGGAGCCGTTCTCACCGCTGTGGCAACGGTCGGTACCCAGGAGCCAGGGTATTTGCGCTTAGCGTTGACCACTATAAAGATCAGCGGTCAGCCCCATCCCATCGAAACGTCAGGCGTCTTCGTGAATGGACGCAGCCGCTACCCCGGACTCGCCCCATCCAGTAGCCAACCAATCGCGGTTGGCGCGCATGCAGAAAGCCGAATCGGAGATGTGGAACTTGCCTCGGGACGCCTCTTAACCTTCCGCGTGACCCAACCATTCTCAGCGCAGAATTAAGCTTTCAGCCGTCCCCTTCCGGTTCTCGAGATATTCAAAAAATGTCATCCTGAGGAAGGCGGAGCTGCCAAAGTGCAGGGACGACAACGAAGGAATCCTAGCCGCGAAACCGCGGTTTCTTTTTAAGCAGAGAGCAGAGAGCCAAGAGCCATGTTGACCCGTCGCAACCGCAACGTGACCCGAAGCGGGAATTTTTACTTCGCAGTCAATCTCATCTTCCTCACGATTTG
>JBEEGK010000348.1:0-17449 GCA_041166845.1 Acidobacteriaceae bacterium | reverse complement strand
ATAGGAGAAAGCAAAATTCTGGAATCTAGTCTGTAAACCCCACCTGTTGTGGTTGCAAAAGAAGCTGTCCACAAGTCATCGTGCTTTCCCATTTCGGTTACGAAAGGCTTCATCAACCCCTAAGTTTGTTGTTGACAACAAACAGTTTAGGCGTAGGATGTGGACAAAAGTGGAACAAAGTGGTCATGGCAGTAAAGGTCGTGGGCAAGATTGGAAAACTTAGAGGAACCAGTGGAATTCAAGACTGACTCCCCGAAAAACAGCCCTGACGAACCCATAACCGCTGACTTTTTAACAGTTTTGACCTCCCTCGCAGTGGTTGTAGCTGCTAAAAGATTTTCCGCCCCGGTAAAGGGACGAACACATGTTTCGCGGCAATCACCCAACTCGCGTAGACGAAAAGGGAAGGCTCAAAGTCCCCGCGGAATTCAAGCGAGTGATGGACGAGAAATACAGCGCCCAATTTTACATCACAAGCTTGGACGGGAAAATTGCTCAAGTGTATCCCTTCGAGGAATGGGAACGGATCGAGCAGAAGTTGGCGGCCCTTTCAACTTTCAATCCTACGAAGAAAAAGTTTTTGAGCCGGGTGAATTACTGGGGACAGGTAGTGGAAATGGACGGCCAGGGCCGACTGCTGATTCCGCAGCTATTGCGGGACACGGCGCAGATCAAGGGGGAGGTAGCAGTGCTCGGCAACCTCACCTACCTGGAAGTGCGCAACCTGGAAATGTTCCGCAAAGAGATTGAGGAGCAGCAGTTCACGCCAGAGGATGAAAGCACGCTCAACGAGCTGGGTATCTAGTGGCGGAGGGTTCAGACATCCCCGAGCGGGATGGACGTGGCGCGGTAACGAAGGCTGGCCATGTTCCGGTTCTTTTAAAAGAAGCGATCGACTTTTTAGATATCAAACGCGACGGGAGTTATATCGACGCTACCGTGGGTCTGGGCGGGCACAGTTACGAAATCGCAAAACGCCTCGGCGCACAGGGACATTTGATTGGCCTCGATAAAGATCCCGCAGCGTTGGAAGCAACGCGCGCAAAGCTGAGTTCGGAAACAGAAGACTTTCCAAGGCTCACGCTGTTGCATGCATCGTTCGCCGAAATCGGAAAGCGCTTCGATCCAGCATCAGCGGACGGGCTGCTGGCCGATGTAGGAATGAGCAGCTTGCAGCTCAACGATGCGGCGCGAGGCTTCAGTTTTCAGGCGGAAGGGCCGCTCGACATGCGAATGAATCCGCAAGCCGAGCTGACCGCCGATCAAGTGGTAAACCAGGTTGACGAGGTCACACTTGCCAACCTGATTTACGAATTCGGTGATGAAAGGAGGTCGCGGAGAATCGCCAGAGCCATTGTCCGGTCGCGGCCGATTCGAACTACTGCGCAACTCGCAGAGATCGTATCGGGCGCGGCCCGGCCAATGAACCAGGCGGAAAGACGAATTCATCCCGCGACGAAAACCTTTCAAGCACTCCGAATCTTCGTAAACGACGAACTGAAAGACCTGCAGGAGCTCATGACAGCCGCTCCGCAGGTGCTGAAACCTGGAGGCAGGTTAGTGATCATCAGCTTTCACTCGCTGGAAGACCGCATCGTCAAAGATGCTCTCCGCGACGGAGTAAAGCAGGGTCACTATCGGTTACTGACGAAAAAGCCAGAAACGCCCGGAGAAGAAGAGATTCAACGGAATCCGCGATCGCGAAGTGCGAAATTGCGGGCAGCAGAGCGAGTTTGAACATTCTGAAACTGTAATCGGGGAGGTTGGCAATGTATAAGGGCACACTCATAGACGACTTAATAGCAGCAGTAGCAAAGGCGGAAGGACAGGTAATGGCGCCTGCAAATCCTGAGGAAGAGTCGCTTACTTCCTGGTATGCGTTAACGCAACACGAACTCGCGAATTTGGATTCGCTCGTTGGGGTGGCTTAATGTCAGCAAGAAACGCGGCAACCTTCTCTTCGAATGCAACTTCAGGAAACCCCATCGCCTTCTGGGCCGGCACGCCGGAAGTTTACTTCTCGAAGCCCATAGACAACTCACGCCTGGTCCAAGTGGAAGATCCGCGACGCGGACGTGAAATGAAGCAGTTCGGCATGGCTCTCGGTTGCTTGTTCCTGCTGGTAATGAGTTACGCGTTCCAGCATTTCAAAGCCATCGAATATGGATACAACATCGAGACTTTAAAAGCTCAACGCGACGGGTATGTCGAAATGAATCGCGCTTTGCGCCTCGAGGAAGCCACGCTGCGCAATCCTGATCGCATCGAGAAAATCGCCCGGCAATTTGGACTGCAGCCGCTTGAGGCTGGCCAGGTGCTGCACATGGATACTGGCGACGCCGAAGGCAGTTCTCCGGTGATGGCCGCGATTACTCCGATTCCCGTGGTGTCGGGTCGGTAGCGACCAGCACGCGGTTTATGTAGACCCTCCCCCAAGGCATTTGAGGGTTACGGCTGGCGGCTTGCGCACTCCTGGCATGCCGCCAGACTTGTCTAAACACGATTTTTAGTATGCATTCAGAGCTCTAAGGAAGACCCGTGGCGTCGAATTCAAACCGCAACAGCACCCGCAATCGGCTCTACATCCTGAGCGCAATCCTCCTGTTATGGTGTTCTGGAATTTGCTTGCGCCTGGTCTACCTGCAAATCTTCCGCTACGAAGCTTTTCTGAAACGAGCCGAACACCAGCAAACGCGCACGGTTGAGATCGCAGCCAAGCGTGGGCTTGTATACGATCGCGCTGGTCGCGAACTGGCAATGTCCAAGGCAGTGGATTCAGTCTTCGCGGTGCCTTCGGAAATTCCAGATCTCGCGTCCACAATATCTTTGATTAGTCGCATCACGAAGGCGGAGCCTCATGAACTTTTAGCCCGCTGCAAGGCTTCGAAGAGTTTTTGTTGGGTGGCGCGCAAGGCCGATACGGAAATTGCCGAACGCATTAAGTCGCTTAATCTGCGCGGCATCTATCTTCAGAAAGAGTCGAAACGCTTTTATCCCAAGCGCGAGCTCGCCGCCCAGGTGTTGGGATATGTCGGCATGGATGACGAAGGGCTCAGCGGAATCGAACGCGAGTACGACGATAAATTGCGGGGATCCACGGGACGCATGCTGATCTCGGTGGATGCTCGCAAAAAGTGGTTTGGAAGCGTCGAAAAGCAACCTGATCCCGGTCAGAACATCGTTCTCACCGTGGATGAGAATATTCAGCACATCGCCGACAAAGAACTTCAGGCGGCGATTGAACAGACCCACGCGATTGCTGGAACGGTGGTGGTAGAGAATCCGCATACCGGGGAAATTCTCGCGCTCGCCAATCGGCCAACATTCAATCCCAATCTCGCAAAAGAGATTACGCCCGAGAAGTTAAAGAACCATGCCGTCAGCGACGTCTATGAACCCGGATCAACCTTTAAGCTAGTGACGCTGTCTGCCGCGCTGGAAGAAAAAGTCACCAATCCCAATGAGGTTTTCGATTGTCAGATGGGATCAATCGTCTTCAACGGGATGCGTATCCGCGATAGCCGCCCGCACGGCTTGCTTACGGTGACGCAAATTCTCGCGGAATCGAGCGATGTCGGTGCGATTAAAGTCGCGTTGCGACTGGGAGAAGACAGATTTTATAAATACATCCGCGCCTATGGATTCGGGTCGCCAACCGGCATCGAGCTACCCGGAGAGTCTCGCGGACTCACTAAACCCGTCAACCGGTGGTCAAAGGTCTCGATGGGTGCAATTTCGATGGGGCAGGAGATCGGAATCACTCCCATCCAATTGTCGTCGTTGGTTTCGACGATTGCTAACGATGGAGTATGGGTCTCGCCCCGAATCGTGGCCGGGACCACCGAGCCGCAAAATACGCCTCAGACGATTGCTTTCCATCCCGCCAGCGAACATCGCGTGATTTCCACCATGACCGCGGCGCAGATGAAAAAAATGATGCAGCAAGTCGTGCTCGAGGGCACCGGACGGAAAGCGATTCTTGAAGGATATTCCTCGGCTGGAAAGACCGGAACGGCTCAGAAAGTTGATCCCGCGACCCGCGCCTATTCGCGAACAAAGTATGTAGCCTCGTTCGCGGGATTTGCTCCTATCAATAATCCGGCCATCGTCGTTGCTGTGATTCTCGATTCCGCCGTTGGACTGCATCAGGGCGGACAGGTCGCGGCCCCCGTGTTCCAGCGCATTTCGCAGCAGGTCCTGGAATATCTCCATGTGCAGCATGACGTAGACCTGCCGAGCAGCCGACAAGTATTGATCGCACGCAGAAACGTTAGAGAGGACGAATTGGCCGAAGCTTCTCCCGATCATCTTGGGTCGGGTTTGGACGCGGCGGATAGTACGACCCTCGACGCGACTATCGTTCCACCGAAAGCGCTGGCACCACAATCATCTGTGGAGAATTCGACTTCGGTGCCGGATGCCGCACCAAATGATGTTGTTCCGGCGGCGTTAAGACAGCGCGAATACGCGGAGAAGGCTACGAAGCAATCTCCGCCGACCCCCGCTCCAGAATCTCTCCCTTCAGCGGGAACGACCGCGCCCTCCGCACCGCAAACCGTCGCCAACGGAACGGTCGTGCTCGAGGTTGAACAGGGCGGAATCACCGTTCCCTCGTTTCTTGGTAAGACGGTCAGGAGCGCAGTGGAAACTGCCCAAGACACAGGATTGGACCTGGAGCCTCTAGGCAGCGGACTCGCCCGTTCGCAATCGCCACCCCCTGGGTCGCATGTTCCTGCGGGGTCGAGAGTGACAGTGAACTTTGGACGTCTTCCGAGCCGATAACTAATCCCTACACCGTCCCCTGAAAATCCAGTCGAACCCGATACAATGTTTGTTTGCGTAAGGGAAGAGAGTGCAATGAGCGAAAGAAATATTTACGTCACCTTGAGCGGGCTGCCGCTGTCATTTCAGCTGGAATGGCCATTCAGAAAATCCACCTCGGGCGCGGATTTCTGGGTATTGCATGGAGACATCAAGCTGGAAAACTCCGAATCCCTGCACGCGCCGGTGTCGGTGAATCTCTCCGCCACTGTTCATGAGGTCATTGCCTCCATAGAACCCAAGGACCTCGAGCGCCCGGTTATTAATGCGCTGCGAAAAGAAGTGGATAAGCGGCAACTGGAATTCCTGAAATCAGGGAAGCGCGTGCCCGTGCAATTTTCCAGCCGGCATTACGATTTCAGGCGCAACGCCTGGGTATTCGGCAAGGCCAGCGACGGCGATATGTCCTTATTGTTGTCGCGAAAAGTATATTGGCAAACGCGTTTAGCGGGAGGTCCGGTGTGGGTCGGCGATCCCACGGAGGCACTCTACGTCCAGACGACGACCGAGCACATCCTCGAAGTAGCGCAAAAACTAGAGTCCGACGGACTGCTCAAACTGAATGGAGATCAGGCCACAGCAAATGCAGCCTGGATGACCCAAGGCGCAAAATTCGAAGCCGACATGCGCTTAGCGTTGGATGAACTGGAGAAGAAGCACGCCTTCGAAAGAGGCTAAGTCCCCATCTGAAGCCAGGAGCAAGACCCAAAACCCAACCGTTACGCCCAGCACCACCACATCCCCGGCCAGTGACTTTAGTAAAAAAATCCATTCATTTTTTTCAACAAGCATCTAATTTGCCGTATGGTAACGAATGCGAACTTGCTCCGCGGCGTGATATTGAGAGCGCAAGGATCGCACACGGAGGAACACATCGAAATTGGCAACAGCTAGCGTAGCGCCTGCGTCCCAGACCTCTCTCTCGATCGCCCCCAAAAAGAAATCCGTTCGCCTAACGCTTTGGCCACTTGTGGCCGCCACCTTCTTTATGGTGTCGGGCGGAACCTATGGCACGGAAGACATCGTCCATGGCGCCGGCTATTGGCGCGCGATTGTGGTTCTGCTGCTCACCCCGATTCTCTGGAGCCTACCGACTGCGTTCATGATCGGAGAACTCTCGAGCGCGCTGCCCTGCGAAGGCGGCTATTACGCCTGGGTGCGCCGAGCGATGGGAGATTTCTGGGGATTTCAGGAAGCCTGGCTGTCGCTGGTCGCCTCCATTTTTGATATGGCGATTTATCCGACTTTGTTTGTCGCGTACCTCACGCGTCTGTTTCCCTGGTTTTCCGAGGGACATCGCGGAGTCATGGTGGGTCTCGCCGTCGTCGTGGTTTGCACGCTGCTGAATATTGCTGGCGTGCGAGTAGTTTCGACGACGTCGCTTTGGCTATTTTTTCTGCTGTCGTCTCCTTTCTTATTGGTGGTGGTTCTCGCGCCATTGAAATATGCAGCTCTCTTTCATGCCGTCACCACGCCTACGACGTCGAAGGTGGACATGATCGGAGGTCTTCTCATTGCTCTGTGGAATTACATGGGATGGGACAATGCCTCGACCATTGCGACCGAAGTGGAGCGTCCGCAGCGCACATATCCGAAAGCCATGCTGCTGTCAGTTTTGGTCGTTGCTCTGACCTACATTGTTCCAGTGGCAGCGGTGTGGGCTACAGGACTTCCTGCCAGTTCGTGGGAGACCGGAAGCTGGGCCGACATAGCTGGAATGCTGGGAGGACCGATTCTGCGCATCGGCCTGGTTGTCGGAGGAATGATCAGCGCGTTCGGAATGTTCAACGCACTCGTGATGAGCTACTCGCGACTGCCGCTCGCGATGGCGCAAGATGGCATGCTTCCAAAAGTCTTTGCGAAGTTGCAGCCTAAAACTCGCGCTCCCTGGGTGGCTATTGTGGTTTGCGCCATGGGATGGGCGATGTGTCTTGGACTCGGTTTCGCCCGTCTCGTGACCATTGACATTCTTCTTTATGGTTCTAGTTTGACGCTGGAGTTTATCGCGTTGATCGTGCTGCGCATTCGAGAGCCGGAACTTCCGAGAGCTTTTCGCGTTCCGGGAGGATTGTTCGGCGCCATCGCGGTTGGTATCGCTCCCATCGCGTTGTTGGGTTTTTCCGTCGTAAGAAGCGAAACCGAGCAAGTTCTAGGCATGAGTTCGTTTGCCTTCGGAATGCTACTGATCGTCGCGGGAGTCGTGGCCTATTTCATCAACCACGCGCTGAAGCCATCTGGATGGGCGGAGGTCGTGGTCAAGAAACAGGAGTTTCCCGCCTAGCCTGTCTGCCTTTTATTTTATTGCAGGACTCCCGAACGTCTGGGTTCTGTACTTTTTTCGGATGCTCCCTTTAAGGTAGTATCGGTCGCATGGCGTCCAAGCGTAAATCTAAAGGCGCGTACATGATTTCCTCGGTGGCGGAGATGTACGGCATCCATCCGCAAACGCTTCGTCTTTATGAACGCGAGGGATTACTTAAGCCATCGCGTACCGAGGGCAATACCCGCCTCTACACGGATGAAGACTTGCAGCGGCTTGAATTCATCCTCTCGCTCGCCCGAGACCTCGGCGTAAACATCAGCGGAATGGCCATCATCCTGCAAATGCGCGAGCGTATGGAAGAGATGCAGCGCCAGATTCAAGACTTCGTAAAGTACATCCAGGAAGAGGTGCTGTTGCGTGCGAACGCCGCCACCGATGCCTCGCGCGGCGCCATTGTCCCATTGCGACGGACGTTCGTTGCTCCGGTTCCAAAGAAAAAGTCGTAAGCAACCTCCCGCATGCTTCCCTTCACACTCATCTACAGCGACGGATACTATCTTCCGATTGGCACGCATGTTTTTCCCGCGGACAAATATCGCAGGGTCCGTCAACGATTACTCGAGACCAAGATTGCCGAAGATTCAGACTTCCTTATACCCGAGCTCGCCGCAGATCAAGACATCTTGCGTGTCCATACGCTGGAGTACGTTCACAAATTAAAGACAGGCACGCTCTCTCCACGCGAGGAAATGCAGTTAGAGGTCCCCTACTCGCCGGAGTTAGTCCGCGCTTTCTGGCTGGCGGCGGGAGGATCCATCCTGGCGGCGAATAACGCATTAACTGATGGAGTTTCGGTAAACATCGGCGGCGGCTTCCATCACGCTTTTGCCGACCACGGCGAAGGCTTCTGCATGATTAATGATGTGGCGGTGGCTATTCGCAGCCTCCAGCACCACCGCAAAATTACACGTGCCATGACGGTAGATTGCGATGTGCACCAAGGCAACGGAACTGCCGCTATTTTTTCGAGCGTTACGACACCCACGGACCCGCTGCCATCGAATGCAGCCGCAACTCCTCGCCAATCTAAAATGCCTGAGAGTCGAGACAACGAGGTTTTTACCATTTCTCTTCATCAGGAGAGTAACTATCCAGCGTGGAAGCCGCCCTCGTCCATTGACGTGAATTTGCCCGATAACATCGGAGACGACGACTATCTCGCCTGGCTCGATAACGCCTTGAGCTCAGGCCTGCGGCAGTTTGAGCCGCAATTGATCTGCTACATTGCCGGCGCCGATCCGTACCGTGAAGATCAATTGGGCGGGCTGTCGCTGACGATCGACGGATTGAAGCGCCGCGATCAGCTGGTCTTTCGAGTCGCGCGCGCAAGAAGAATTCCGGTGATGGTTACGTACGCGGGCGGCTATGCGCGCGACGTTGAAGATACGGTGACAATTCACACCAATACTGTCGTTGCTGCCAAAGAAGTGTTTGGAGCTTAACCATTTCATGGAGGAGTGACGTAAGTCTGACAGCGGAAAACTCCCTGCTAAAATAACCCTTAATCCTTATGTTTGAGAATCTTTCAGAAAAACTACAACGCGCATTCAAAACTCTGCGTGGACAAGCCGTCCTCACCGAGGAAAATATTGGGGAAGCCCTGCGAGAAATCCGTCTGGCCTTGCTCGAGGCCGACGTCAATTTCAAGGTCGTCAAAGAACTCATTGAACACATACAGGCGAAGGCGGTCGGACAGCAAGTGGCCACGGCACTTTCCCCTGGCGAAGCCGTCATTAAAATTCTTCGCGATGAATTGATCGAAACTCTTGGGCACGACACCGCGCGCGTGAAATTCGCTTCGCAGCCGCCCACAGTGATCCTGATGGCTGGCCTGCAAGGTTCAGGAAAGACGACCACATCCGGCAAGCTCGCAAACTGGTTTAAAAATGGAGGACACCGTCCGCTCCTGGTCTCGGTGGACGTATACCGTCCCGCTGCCCGTGAGCAACTAAAAGTTGTCGCACAGGCGATCAAGGCGAATATTTACGAAGGCCAAGTTTCGGAGGCGAATACCGCGACCGTCGAGCGCCTCGCAAAAGAAGCCCGCAAAGAGGCCATCAACACGGGTTCCGACGTGCTGATTGTGGATACCGCAGGACGTCTCCACATTGATGATCAGCTTATGGAAGAGATGCAGTCGCTGAAGCGATTGCTCAATCCGCAGGAAATTCTCTTCGTCGCAGATGCCATGACTGGACAGGATGCCGTGCGTTCCGCGGATGAGTTCCACAAGAAACTCTCGCTGACGGGCATTGTTTTAACAAAAATGGACGGCGATGCGCGCGGTGGCGCGGCGCTTTCCATCCGCCAGGTGACGGGACAACCGATCAAGTTTATCGGGGTTGGCGAAAAATATGACGCTCTGGAACCATTTCATCCAGACCGTATCGTCTCCCGCATTCTCGGCATGGGGGACATTCTCTCGCTGATCGAAAAAGCCGAGCAGAACGTTGATAAGCAGAAAGCTCAGGAGATGGCCAGCCGTGCGATGGCTGGCGATGGATTCTCCCTGGAAGATTTTCGCGATCAGCTGCGGCAAGTGAAGAAAATGGGATCGCTGCAGAATCTGATGGGGATGCTGCCAAGCATCGGTCCCTTTGCCGGTCTTCAGAAACACGCTGACAAAGTGGACGAGAAGCAGATCAATCGCGTCGAGGCAATCATCAACTCGATGACGACGCACGAACGCATGCACCACGACGTCATCAATGGAAGCCGTCGTAAGCGCATCGCACGCGGCTCCGGAACCAGCGTGCAAGAAGTCAATAATCTGCTGCGGCAATATGCGCAGATGCGAAAAATGTTCAAGCAGATTGGCAAAGCCAGCTTCGGACGGAAACTCGCGGGAATGAAATTCCCCGGCATGTAATCGGTCAGAGCCTTTTATGAAATGGCGATCGCTCGAGGAATCCCATGCTGGTATTGATGATCGTCCCTTGCGAGAGCAATTTGCCGAGCGCAAAGAAATCATCGCTAAATATCTTCCTGCTGAAACGCAAGCTACGCATACCCGCGCGATTCGTGAACTCGAGGCGAGCGGAATTTCAGACCGTGCACTTCGCTCAGGACAGAAAGCCCCACCCTTCGAGTTGCAGGCGCATGACAGCAGCGCCTTTTCATCGCAGACCGTGCTTCAAAAAGAACGGCTGGTAGTCTGCTTTTTTCGCGGACGCTGGTGTCCATTCTGTGTTGGACAGCTCGAAGCCATGAACGTGGTGCTTCCGCAGATCCGTGAAACCGGAGCATCGCTTGTCGCCATCTCTCCCCAAACTGTAAAGCAATCTTTTTTCATGGCGGACCAGCACAAGCTTAAATTTCCACTTTTGAGCGATCCCGGCAATATGGCCGCTCGAAGCTTTGGAATAACCTACCGCATTTCCGAAGATCAGCAAGCTGTGTACCGGAAGGCGATGATCAATCTGCCGTTCGTCAACGGCGATGAAAGCTGGGAGCTTCCAATTCCGGCCACTTACATTCTTGATCGTGACGGCACCGTACTTTACACATCCAGCAATCCGGACTTCACAGAGCGCCCTGAGCCTACTGCCATCCTCGAAAAGCTACGCAGTTTGTAAGCCGCACTCATCCAGCAGCTTGCTTTACTATGGATTGCATCATCATGAATCCTGTCATGGGCGAAGCGCCTCTTTGGAGCACCGACGACCAGAGCTCCCGCCTGGCGGAACTTTCCGCCAGCACCGCCGACTCCTCGAAGGAACTACCCCTCCGCCGCGACGTGCGTTCGCTAGGAATTCTGTTAGGTAGAGTCCTCGTCGAGCAAGAAGGTGAACAGTTGCTGGAAGTTGTAGAACGGCTGCGAAAGTTGCTCATCGACTATCGAGAACAGTCTTACGCGTCCGCGACCGACGCAAATGATTCGCAGATGGCGGCGGCACGAGCGCTCATTCAGAAGTTAAATGTGAACGACGCTTATCTGGTGACCAAGGCTTTCGCAATTTATTTCGAGCTTACTAACCTGGCGGAGACCAATCACCGAAAACGTCGTCGTCGCGCTGCAAAATTGCAGACGGAGCAGTCGGCTTTGCCCGGTTCGTTTCGCGGAACTTTGCTCCGCATGCGGGGGGCCGGGATCACTGCGGAAAATGCTCTCAGAGCTTTGAGCACGGTGAGGGTGACTCCGGTCTTCACCGCGCATCCGACCGAGGTGGCGCGTCGCACGGTGCTGGTGAAGCGGCGGCGTATTGCCAAATATCTCGAGCGGCTGGATCGTCTGCCGCTGTCTCTCCCGGACGCGGCAGACTTCGAGAATTCCATTCTCGCGGAAATTACTGCTCTGTGGCAGACCGATGAAGTACGCGTGGAAAAGCCCTTGGTCACGGATGAAATCCGCATGGGTCTGGACCATTATCCAATGTCAATTTTTGAAGCCCTGCCGCGCGTCTACGCCGAAATCGCTGACGCATTCAGCGAAATCTACGGCATCACTTTGAGCGACGCTGAGATTCCTGACCTGCTCCACTTCGGCTCGTGGATCGGCGGCGATCGTGATGGCAATCCCTTTGTTACCGCTGATTCGGCTCGGGAGGCTCTACAACGGGCGCGCAATGCGGTCCTCGGACATTACATCGCTCAGCTTGAGCGCGCCATGGCTCACATCAGCTCGTCATTTCACCAGGCTCCGGTTTCTGAAGAGCTTCGTTCGTGCGCAGAAGAATACGCAAAACAAATGGGAGATGAGCATTCGAAGGTCGCCCGCATCTCGAGGACCGAACTCTATCGACGATTCATGAATTTCATGATCGTGAGATTGCGGCATAGCAGAGAAGAATCGCGCCATCCGAACTCGTATGCGAGCGCACAAGAATTCGAGCGTGATCTAAACGTCCTGCGAAGTAGTTTGATCGCGAATCGCGGGCAGAGACTCGCAAAGCTTTTGCTCGATCCGCTACTTCGCAAGGTACACACCTTTGGATTCCATCTCTCCACCCTCGACATCCGCCAACATGCGCGGGTTCATGCCGCTGCTCTGCAAGAACTGAGCCGGGAGCTGGACGCACCGCCACCCCCGTTGAAAGCCTCCGACGTGCTCGATACGCTTAAAAGCATCGGTGAGATGAAGAAAACCTTTCCGGCTGAGGCCGTCCGTTGCTATGTCATCAGCGGCGCGGAATCATCACAAGACGTACTCGCAGTCCTCCAGTTAGCGAAACTTGCCGGCGTTGAAGTTGCCGCCTCGGGCGCCGATCCGGGATTGATGCCGGTGCCGTTGTTTGAATCCATCGAGTCTCTGCGCGGTTCGTCTGCAATTATGGAGTCTTTGTGGAGCGACAAGACCTATCAGCCCTTTCTGAATTCCTGGGAAGGGTGGCAAGAGGTCATGCTCGGCTATTCGGACTCCAATAAAGATGGAGGCATGCTCACCAGTATCTGGGAGTTGTACAAGGCGCATCGTGCGCTGCATCAGGTCGCGCGAAAATATGATGTCAAGCTTCGCATCTTTCACGGACGCGGCGGCACCGTCGGTCGCGGCGGAGGACCCACTCACGCGGCGATCCTGGCGCAACCCGTGGGAGATTTCTCCGGCGAGATTCGCATCACCGAGCAGGGCGAAGTGCTCAACTGGAAGTATTCCGATCCGGTGCTGGCGGAGTGGAACCTCGAAATCATGACTGCCGCCTGTCTGGAGGCGCTCATGCGTCCTGACGGTCCGCAGGCCGGAGACGATTCACGCTGGAACGCTGCGATGGAGGCCATGTCCAACGACGCGTTTACTTTCTACCGCAAGAATGTCGCGGAGAATCCCGAAGGGCTGGAATATTTCGAGCAGGCCACCCCGGTGAATGAGCTCGAGCATGCGCGCATGGGATCGCGTCCGCCGCGCCGCAACCAGAGCCGCGAACTCGAAGACCTGCGCGCCATCCCCTGGGTCTTCGGATGGATGCAGAGCCGTCACGCTCTGCCCGCATGGTTCGGCGTTGGCTATGCGCTGGAACGGTTTGCCGGTCGCGGCGCCCGCGAACAGGAGCTGCTGCGAAAAATGGCCGACGAGTTTCCGCTGTTTTCCGATCTGCTCAGCAACGTGGAACTCGCAATGTCAAAAGCGGACCTCACCATCGCGCGGCTGTACGCGGACCTCGTGAAAGATGCCGGCATCCGCGAACGAGTGTGGCAGATGCTGGTAGAAGAATTCGATCGCACCCGCAGAACGATTTTGTCCATCACCCATCAGGACGAACTGCTGTCAGAAAATGCAGTTCTCTCGCGCTCCATCCGCCTGCGAAATCCCTATGTTGACCCCATGAGCCTCATCCAGGTTGATCTTCTGCGGCGCAAACGTGCGGGTGAGGATAGCGAGGAGCTGAACTACGCTTTGGGAGCCACAATCAATGGGATCGCCGCGGGGCTGCATAATACTGGGTGAACTGAACCTTTGCTTCCTCGCGGTACCTCGCTCAGCCAAGTCCCGGGGTGTTCGTTGTCCCCAATCCCTCGTGATCCCAAAAGGCTATGTAGCCATCTTCGTTTAGCGGCAGGATGAACGCGATTGCTTAACTTGCGGTTCCGCGTCAGAGTTTAGCAGCAGATGCGGTATTGGCTCGAGTGGGAAAGTTCCCCAGCTAGGCCGCGTGAATGCGTGCGCTGGGGTTCATCTTTGCTCTCGTGAACAGCCACGCCACCACGGCCAGCATCCCGCACCATCCCAGCACGCGAACCACCGCGGCGATCTTCGTGTCGTAGTTTAGAACTCCAAGGCTCGTGAAGATTGCATAGAAGTCGTGCTCCACGAAATCAGGATCGCCCGTCGTTACCAGTGGCAGGATCTGAGCGCGCGCGTCGGCCATGTAGGTTGCGGTGTAGAGCCAGTTCTCGAAGAAGAAGAACAGGCAGAAGACAAATCCGGCAGTCTCGCGCTGGCTGAAAAAGTAAGCGGCCAAAAGAAACGGGACGAGCCATTGCAATAACGTCCCGCCCCAGAGTCCCAGGGTGGGGCCAAACCATCCGAACAGATTGTGTCCCCCTTCGTGAACGACGAGGTTGGCGCTGTCAATGAAAAGGAATCCGCCATCGGCAGAGAACGCGTAGGCGAGGAATGCTACGTAAAAAAGCAGCCACGCCGCCAGTGCGGGACGCGACACGGGCTTCCACGGTTGGTCGAAAATTGATTGGAGCGATTCGAGCATGCGCGCTTACGATTCTAAGGTGCGGATGCTCGGGCGGCACGTTACGAACGTTTGCGGGTCGGCCGTTCAGCGACCGACCATTTTCTCCAGATGTTCGGGATATCTCGCTCCTTGGATCGCGATCTTCGAGGCGGCACCGTCAATAGCACGGAGATCTTCAGGCGTAAGTTCGATGTTTGCCGCTCCCAAATTTTCTTCAAGGCGATGCACCTTTGTGGTGCCGGGAATTGGGACGATCCATGGCTTCTGAGCGAGCAGCCACGCAAGCGCAATCTGAGCGGGTGTCGCGTTCTTCTTCTCCGCCACTTTCGTCAGCAGATCTACCACTGCCTGGTTTGCTTTCCGGGCTTCCGGCGCAAAGCGAGGAACAATGTTGCGGAAATCGGAGCTGTCGAACGTGGTCTTCTCGTCAATCTTCCCCGTGAGAAAGCCTCTCCCCAGGGGGCTGTATGGAACAAACCCGATCCCAAGTTTCTCGAGCGTCGGTATGACTTCTTCTTCAGGCAGACGCCAAAACAGCGAGTATTCGCTCTGCAACGCGGTGACCGGCAGAACTGCATGCGCGCGCCGGATGGTTTGCACTCCAGCCTCAGAAAGTCCGAAGTGCTTTACCTTGCCTTGCTGGATAAGGTCTTTCACGGCTCCCGCGACGTCTTCGATTGGGACGTCCGGGTCAACCCGGTGTTGATAGAACAGGTCAATAGTGTTGACCTTTAGCCGCTTGAGCGAGGCTTCAGCGACTTCCTTGATGTGCTCTGGACGGCTATCCAACCCAGCCTGTTTGCCGGTGGCCGGATCAAGTTTGAATCCGAACTTGGTGGCGATCACGACTTTGCCGCGGAACGGCGAGAGTGCTTCGCCTACCAGCTCTTCGTTCGTGAACGGACCATAGACTTCGGCAGTATCGAAGAATGTGACGCCGTGTTCCACGGCTGCCCGGATGAGCGCGATGCCCTCCTGCTTTTCTACCGGTGGGCCATAGGCAAAGCTCAACCCCATGCAACCGAGTCCGATGGCCGAGACTTCCAGATTGTTTTTTCCAAGTTTGCGTTTTTGCATTGTCTCTCCTTACCGTAGCTGTGGACGGCTCAGGCTGAATCGCCGAGGACTATTCAACCCA
The DNA here is from genome assembly GCA_041166845.1 of Acidobacteriaceae bacterium. Taxonomy (GTDB): domain Bacteria; phylum Acidobacteriota; class Terriglobia; order Terriglobales; family Acidobacteriaceae; genus JALYIM01. The sequence goes on along the minus strand of JBEEGK010000348.1, from coordinate 2,043 downwards.
TTCGAATATCTATCCAGGGATAGCCAATGGCTTAATTCATAGCCAGTTTAGGGTGTTAGGGAATATCGTCAACCGTAATGAGAGTTTGGGCTACCCTTCTTATCCCCTCCGAACCTTGCTATTCCACCTATCCTACGGCATAATAATGGTTTGCCTTATCCCTGCCAGAACCAATAGGAAAGGAAACAAGTTAAGTGTTAATGATTCGTTTATCGCGTACCGGTGCGCGCAAACAGCCGCAATATCGTGTAGTAGTAATTGAAAAGGAACGCGCCCGCAACGGCCGGCCCGTGGAAATTGTTGGGACGTACAATCCCCGCACCACGCCTGCCAGCATTGAACTGAAGCGCGAGCGTATTGAGTATTGGGTCTCCAAGGGAGCCCAGTTGTCGGATCGAGTCAACAAGATCGTTTCCCGCCCTGCTCCCGCTGCCGCCGCCCCAGTCGCCTGATTCGCGCCTTTTTTAGTTCGATAATTTGAAATCTGCGGGTCATTTTGCGCGTTCGTCTTCAACTATTTTTTGCGCGGCCCTGAACGATTCCCGCGGCACTCGAGGATTATTAGAAACGATGAGCGGACAAGGTGCTGACATGCGAGGCCTGATCGAGCAAGTGGCCAAAGCACTGGTGGAAGATCCCAGCCAGGTTTCGGTGAATGAAGTCGTGGAGGAACGCGACACCGTGCTGGAGCTGAAAGTCGCTCCCAATGATGTCGGCAAAGTGATTGGCAAACAGGGACGCACGGTGCGTGCTATGCGCAATTTATTGAGCGCGGCGGCCGTCCGATCTGGAAAGTATTACGATTTGGAGATTCTGGAAGACTAGTGGGAGTTAGGCATCGCTGAAGAGTTCATTACCCTCGCTCGCGTCCTGAAAACTCAAGGACGGCATGGCGAAGTAGCTGTCGAGGTACATACCAGCATTCCTGACCGGTTTCGTGAAGGTTTGAAACTCTTCGCGCTTCCAAAAGATGTAAGTGGCCGTGAGTTCCCAGTTCGCGAGTTGGAAATAGAACAACTCTGGCCGCACAAAGAGCTTCTGGTCCTGAAGTTTAGAGGCGTGGATTCAATCTCGTCCGCCGAAACGCTGGTCGGATGTGAATTGCAGGTTCCGGGCAGCGACCGCGCGCCCCTTGATCGCGGATGGACTTACATCAGCGATCTTGCCGGATGCACGGTTTATGACGGAGGCCAGGAAATTGGCCGGGTAAAAGATGTCCAGTTCGGCGCCGGAGAAGCGCCGCTTCTGATCGTGCAGAAGGGAACTAAGGAATACGAAATCCCCTTCGCCGAACAGTTTCTCCAGAAGATAGATACCGAGCGCAAGCGGATTGATATGCGGTTGCCGGAGGGTTTGCTGGAAGTCAACGCGCCGCTGACAACGGAAGAAAAACAGCAGCAGGTTGAGTTGCAGAAACAGGCTTCTACGCGCGAGCCCAGGGCTGGCGGACCCATCACCGGTAAAAGCGGGAAACGAAGATGAAGATCCACATTTTAACGATCTTTCCAGACTTCTTTCAGGGCCCGCTGCATCACGGCATCGTTCGGCGGGCGCAGGAATCTGGACTGCTCTCAATCGAAGTGCATGATCTGCGCGCCTTCGCGCATGACCGTCACAAGACAGTGGATGACCGTCCGTTTGGCGGCGGCGAAGGCATGGTGCTGAAGCCTGAACCGATCTTTGAAAGTATTGAGAATCTGAATCTGGCTTCGCGGGAACAACGGCTGGCTGAGAATAACAGTGCCAGGCAGAGCGTTGTTCTGCTGTCCGCACACGGTAAGCGCTTCGACCAGTCCGTGGCGGCAGAGCTTGCGACTTTGGAAACGCTGGTGCTCATTTGCGGACGCTACGAGGGCGTGGACGAGCGCGTGGGGGAACATCTCGCCGATCGTGAGCTTTCCATCGGTGACTACGTACTCAGCGGAGGCGAATTAGGCGCTGCGGTTATCATTGACGCAATCACGCGGCTGCTGCCCGGAGCTTTGGGGAATGAAGCTTCCTCGCGGCAAGAATCTTTTACGCCGCGATTGGATGCGCAATCGA
>JBEEGK010000347.1:0-10564 GCA_041166845.1 Acidobacteriaceae bacterium | reverse complement strand
AAACACGACTCCGCCCTGCGCAACGTTTTCTCGAAGACTTTCGTCCGCCTAATCAATTGGCTCTCCGACCAGAAAATCAGGCACAACACTTCAATGTTCCGCATCGTCTCCGGACGGACAATCCGCGAGCTTCGGCGCTTCGGGGAGTACGAGCAGTCCCTCACCGGTCTGATGGCGTTGGTGAATTTCCCGACCACTACCGTCCCCGTGACTTCGGGCACGCGAAGGACGGGCGAGACCAAGTATTCTTTCCTGCAACAAATCAATTTCGCTGTTGGATTCCTGCTCGGATTTACGACCAAGCCATTACGATTGATCTCGACCATCGGGCTGGTGGTGGCGGCGATCAGCTTCACTTATTTGGCTGTGGTGCTGGTGCAAGCCCTCATGGGAGGGGTCCATGTGCTGGGTTGGGCTTCACTCGTTTCGCTAATGATGTTTCTTAGCGGGGTCCAACTTCTGGCGCTGGGGACCATCGGTGAATACGTGGGGCGTATTTTTCTCGAAAGCAAGCGTCGACCTCTCTACATCGTCGAGGAAACGATCGGGGAGTTCGACAACACCTAAGGCGGGCAAGCTCGACCTGTCAGGGTGGAAACGATTCCATCTCGCGGACGCACGCGCGTACGGGCCCGGAGGCATTTGAACAGCAGCGGCCTGGGCCTCAGTCTCGGTCCGGCTTCGGCAATGAGCTATTAGGCGGTCTAAACGGCGTAGTGTCCCGATTTGAAAAAATTGGGATGCTGCCGCACGAACTCGATAGTTTCCGCCAGCCCCTCTGCAAGACTGTATCGAGGTTGCCAGTTAAAAAGAGTTCTTGCCTTAGTGCTGTCCGCAAGGAGCTCTAAGACTTCGCTGTTAGCAGGGCGGTCCCGGCCCTTATCGTGAACGATAGGCTTATCGATACCCGCAACCTGCAGGATTTTCGCCGCCAAATCGCCAATCGTAATCCCTTTGCCGGCGCCAAGGTTTGTGATCTGCCCGACGGCTTCATCGCTTTGGGCTATAGAAATAAAGCCTTGAACTGTGTCCTTCACGAAACTGAGATCGCGCACCGGGGTGAGTGTGCCGAGGCGAATCTCTTCTCGAGAAGAGTTCAGGGCCTGACTGATAATCGTCGGGATCACCGCGCGGGCGGATTGGCGCGGACCATAGGTATTAAATGGCCGCACCGTCGCAACGGGAGTTCCGAAGGACCGGTAAAAGCTATCAGCTACCATGTCGCCCGCGATTTTACTTGCCGAATAGGGAGACTGCGGTTGCAAGGGGTGAGTCTCGTCGATTGGAGTGTATCGAGCGGTGCCATAGGCTTCCGAAGTCGAGGTATGAACGATACGGAACACTCCATGATCGCGGGCCGCCTCGAGGACGTTGATCGTTCCTTCAACATTCGTTCGAATGTAGCTTTGCGGGGCGGCATATGAGTAAGGAATTCCAATGAGGGCGGCCAGGTGAAATACCATATCTTTTCCTTTGATCTGTCCGGAAACAAAATGTGAATCCTCGACCGCGCCGGCGACTACGAGGAGTCGGGCTTTCTTGTCTTCCGGAAGGAATTCGAGATTCCCCCAATCGCTCCGTGAAGTATAACGAATCATGGCGGTCACCTCACAGCCAAGGTCAATTAGCGCTTCGACTAGATGGCTTCCGATGAAGCCGCCTGCGCCTGTGACCAGGACTTTTGAATTCGCCCACTTCTCTATCATGCGCTCCTTATTGGTATATCATATAGGGGGATTGTCATTCGAAAAACAGATTTCAATCGAATAATCTCGTTCGAAGGCGCGATCGAGAAGACTTCTACATGCAAAACTATGAATGCGTTCGCGCCTAGGCGGTTCCGGCGGGGCGGAATCGCTTAAGCGATCTCGCGGCCTATTCTTCCGCGATCTGAAACTGGACTACTCTAAAGGCAAGTTCACGGGTATCCCCCGGCACGCGGAGGGGCGGACCTTCAAAGTGCAATTTTAACTCTTGGGAGCTTTTGGGCTTCAGTTCTACCTGGGTGTGATAATCCCTGGGCTCCGCCCCTAATGGCAACTCGACGACATTGCCTTCGTTTTCCACGCGGAGCGGGAAAATGCCATTGCTGTGTTGCTGAAACGAAATAGTTACCCCGATTGTCCGTTCGATATCCGATTCGTTCTCAAAGCGAATTACTCCGTCCCTTCCGCACCATCGCCATTTGCGGGCCTTGTCGCTTTCCTCGATGGAAAAACTGGGGCGCCACTCGACTTGAATAGGATATAGAGCCTTGTCAACGCGGCGGAGGCGCTCTGAGTCCGACAACGTACTCGACAGTTTATCAGCCCAGGGGCCCAGATCGAAGTAAACCCACCGCCCCGATAAATCGAATTTCGCCTCCGAGCCAACAACTCCTGAGATTGAGGTCTCGTTCGAAGCATCCGGATATCCGAACCTATCGAGGAGCACACCGCGAAATCCCGCTAACGCGACACGTTCGAGCAATTGCGGCATCGGAAGAGACGCTGTCATTTTAGCCCAGTCATGATGCCTGCCTTCCATTGCCCCCCAGGACCAGCGAAGATTAGCTGAATGAAGGTAGGCTCGAGAATTATCGTATGCGGCCATGCGTTCATGAGCGCCGTCGGCTGGATAACCCGTGTTAGGCAATTGGAAGATCATGGTTCCAGATTTCAATCTGGCTTCCAGCTTGGTCATAAAGTCTCTATCTTCGTAAAGGCGACGCTGGTCATCAGCGTGATACCTAAAAAAAGCGACGGGTATCTGATCAAATGCGCCTATAAGCAGGACGGTCGGGAGAGCCACATAACGGAAGTTTAACCAACGCCCAGTGAAGATATGATCTGCCGCGAGACCAACAGCGCCTAGGCAGAACAGACTGATAAGCGGACTGATTCTGTTGTAACAGCGAAAATCATGCAGTGCGAAGACATTAAACAAGCTGCCCAGGCCGCCCACTTCGGCGATCAGAATGATCCCAAGGACCATTCCGGATAGAATTCCCAGACGCCTGTCGCCAAGAAAGCGTCCCCGGGGCCTTGCCACCGCAACAAGAAGTAACAGGAGTAACCCTAAGGAACCGATACTGCCCAGAGCTGAAGTAGCCGACTCGTTGTCGTCGAAAGGAAAGGCCGCCATTCGCACCTTCTCGTGGACATATCGCATGGCGGCCAGCGGATGCTCCGCGATGGGCACCAGCATCTGTCGAATCCTTATTCCATACACATCAGCTTCGGCGGGATATTTATAATCCAGCGCCGAATTGTGTCCGTGCGCGCGCCAATAGGAGAGGCTGGCCGCTATATTCCCGAGCGACGCGATCCCAATGACGATAATCAAGGCTGCACCGGTGGCTATTGTCCGCGCCTTGCGCTTGTGCACGAATCCGACCACGCATCCCAGCAGGATCACAATGCAAGCGAAAAAGGCCCAGTATACGTAGGCCAGGCCGAGCGCAATACAGACACTGCTCCAGAGGGCGATGCGGCGCCATAGAATTGCGGACACGACGCGCCCCTTGAATCTTTCCGCAACAAAAGACTGCCCCTGGGAAAGGGCAACAGCAAGGTATGCCGCCGCCGGCACCACGAAATGGACAAGACACAAATGCGAGATATTTCGATAGAAGACGAACGGAATAATCCCATAAAGGGCGCCAAAGCAGGCACTGGTGATCCAGTGCATCCTGAGGTAGCGAAATAGCAGCGAGGCGAAGCCTGCCGCCATCGCAAGGGTTAACAGCCAATAGCTATTGATTAATAAGAATGGGTTTCGGATTACGATGGACAATATCTTCACCAATGCGTAATCCAGCGTCCGTCCGGCGGGAAAGTCCACCGCATCCATCCCAAACGGAGCCGCCAGACGTTCAATTCGGTAGTTCCAAGCTCCTTCCGTCAGTGCCTTCACCAACACTGTTTCAAGCAAGGCGTCACCCGAATACGAAATCGGAACCGCTAAGTCATAATGCCACAATCCCAATCGCAGGAATACCAACAGTAAGGCCAGACCGCCCGCCAATAGGGGCGTCTTCCACCACCGGGAGCCGTTCCCCGAAGTGCCCGAATTTGGTGATTCCCCAGAAAGCATCAAATCTCCCTCAGATGCACGGCGAATCATCGTGCCCGGCCCTGAAGCGCTATGTAAGTCGGCCCGGTTGGACGTGAGGCCTTATGTTCCCTTATCAATTACCAGGTCAAAAAAGCACAAACCTAAAATGCGGGGGTCAGAACTCTGACCAAGCGCTTTCGGAGACGTGGCCTTGGGTAACCGAAATTGTATGTCCAGTTTGCCGTCGGGCCCTATAACACTCGCTGGAATTGACGCGACATATTGTTTTTTGTCATTCACCAGCCAATCGCCAATTCTCTGACCATTGGCATAAACTTCGGCCGGCTGCGCGGCCAGATCGGGTGGATTGGTAAGGCCTATAAGGGTAGCTTTCAGGCTCATGGCGGAGCCGGCAGGCAAGCCGGTGAAATTTAGCGTGGCGGCGGTGCCTTCAGTCCAAGTCTTGTCCGTTTCCGTCTGACTCCATCCTGCCCCCCTGAACCGTTCAGAACCGCCTGTCCCGTCAAACCTGATAACGGTTCCGATCTGATAGCTCGTATTGGCTGCGGCGGAAGGCGCAGGTTGACTCGGAGACGAGGTCGGGGTCGCTGACTGATCAGACCGATCGTTTGCAGTTGACTCATTTTTGGAACACGCCGTCGAGCACATGCAAATGACAAGCAGAATTAAGAAGGTAACAGTAGATCCACTTCTGAGAAACGAAGCAGCCGCGCGGCGGATGAGAACAGGGTGTTTCATGTCACGTCATTTTGTCACCGGCAAAGGTGCGAGTCAAGCGACGCTCTTCTCCGCTTTTTACGGTTCGACCCTACCCCCAAAAATCGTCCCGTTCATTTCGGATGTATTCTTCTGAACTCAAAAGCGCGTTTCGAAAGTCCTTATTCCCCCGAAAGCGAGCGATCGCTTCGTCAATCACCGAATCGCTTTCCGGTTCGCGATTGAGGAAAAATTTGTATGCCCAGCGTACTTTCTCCTTGGTCAGTTGTCCCTCGAGAGCCGAATCTCTGGTTTCTTGAAGGCCGCGAAGCATTTCGCGCAAATGAGGAGGAACACTACTGAGCAATCGACTTTGAACAATGTTACCCGCGGTCCCCAGCCCTTCGAGGTCGCGAGCGCGTGTTTTCAAGCCCTCCTGGGCCCGTGTTTTGATATCTGCTTCGATGACGCGCTGGAATTGGTGGGCAATTCGCCGGCCACTCCAGTTCGACTCGACAAAGCGCAACGCGGCCGCGCCAAGCGACGCTCTGCGATCGAGATCGACACCTAACGCTGTGATGGCGTCGGCCAAATCTGAAACTTCCGATTCGCCCACGTCAATTTTTACCACGCAATTATCGGGCAGGTCGCGGAAGGAAGCATCGTTAGTAACGACGCAGGGCTTTCCAAGTGCGAGGGCTTGAATCAGCGTGGCGGACGACTCGCCCATACTTGGAAAACGAAGGTTCACCAGTACATCAGTCAAAGCCATGTAGTCCGAAAAGCTCTCATTGGGAACGTAGCGGGTAACAATAGTCCGGTCGACAAGGCCATTTTCAACAATCGCGTCAGTTGGATCTTCTCCTTCTCCGACGATGAGAAGTCGGAAAGGCAGCTCGTTTTTGATCCGCGACAATGCCTCGCATACTTTATCGAGTCTTTTACTTGGACCGATAAAACCCAAGCAGCCGATGACAAGCTCGCCATCGCCAATACGATGTTGACGCCGTAGCGCGCTTATCTTTTCTGGGTTAAAGGCCGGGTTCGGATAGCTTAACAACGGAACGACATGAATTGGACCCGTGTAGCCCAGTGACACTAAGTTTTCCCGGGCATGCTGATTGTGAACGACGATACGGCTCGCATAGGGAAAGATACTTCCGACCATTGGATACCTCTCGGGATGGCGATAGCGAAGGACATCACCGTCAGGGCAGTCTGCTACTATCCGTTTGATCTCGGCCGCGCGCGCAAAGCCGTAGTTTAAAAGAAAATGTTTAATGAGGCCGCGAATTCCGCCTCCGGCCATTAGATAATAAAGAATTACATCGTGCAGAACAACGATACCCGGAAGTTGCTTAAGGGTTCGAAATATCTCCAAGTGATACCACGGATTATTTCCTAAATGGTACACTACTGCGTCGTGGTCGACTAGAGCGCTCACTCGGCCGCCAGTCGCAAAATCGGCGAAGTGTTGTGAGGCCGTTCCGGCATCCTTGTTACCGAAATCGTAGCAATCGACCTCCATTATTCTGCGTAATTCGGCAACCAGGTGCATGGAGTAGGTCGCAATCCCCGTATGCTGCGGGGGGAAGGGAGAAAAGTAGGCGATTCTCATGAATTTAAGAGGCGCTCAATTACGTAGTCCCAGGAAATGTTCTTCGCGGCCAAGGTTTCACGCCCTCGCTGTCCCAGGGTCCGAGCAAGAGTCGTGTCCCTGACAAGCAGCGCAAGGTGTCTCGCAAGATCTTCAGCCGTAGGTTCAGTGACGTAACCGTTGATCTCGTGCTCTACGAATTCAAGGGGCCCCCCCGAATCGTGATGTGTGATTACAGGCTTTCCGGAGTGAAAAGCCTCCAGCGTGATATACCCGTAATCTTCATCAAAGACGCCATTGTAAACAGCAAGGCTATTGGCATACAGGTCTAGTTTGACTTTTTCTGAAACAGTTCCCAAGACCTTAACGCGGGGCGACAAACCAGATGAATCGATTTTCGATAAGAGCTCGCGACCGTAAGGCGCGTCTGTTTGACCACAAAGAACTACCTGTAAATTGTCGGGTAAATAGGCGAGCGCATCCACCAGGAGATGCTGGCGTTTAATTTGGTCAAAGCGACCGGGATAGAAGATGTAGTTGTCAAACCTTCCTTCCCGGAACAATTCATGATTAAAAGGGGGATGATAAAGCGGGGCTGCGTCAATGCCGTTGAACCGCAGCAATCGGTTGGCTACCGTCTTCGAGTTTGCAAATACGGCTGCTGATTGCGGCAGAAAATAGTCGTCCCATCTCTTTATCTCGGCGGCGACACCTCGACCTTGCTCCGTCTGCCATAAATCACTCAATTCCGTTCCGTAGAGGTCATACGCTTGTCGATGTTGGTGCAGAATCCAACACACTTTATGTGAGTGGGGGGCGAAGTAGGCGGGAAACTTTAATGCGATGACTCGATCTATCTTGGCGCCGTTTGTTTCCTCGACGTCGATGAGCCGTGCCATCAACATGCAGTCAAGCAGGCGCTCGGGCGGGTACCATTTGAAAGGGATCAGTACAATTTCGGCTTCGCACCCACGTTTCTCGAGTTGCTTTTGAAGGGAGGAGGCGTGCAGTTCTGCCCCTCCCTTGGTGAAGGGCACTTGGACAGACAGAATGCACACTTTCATGCTGAGGAAAGGAATTCATAAATCTGCCCGGCAAAGGCATCCTCGACCATCTCGCTTGCAAATCTTGTTCGCACATTGTGATAGCCCGCACTTTCGACACGATCACGAAGCCGCTCGTTTTTTATCAGCTCTGTTATCAAGGCGGCGTAAAAGGAATAATCAGAGGCGCTTTCGGGCGGCGCTGGCAGCAACTGATCAAGGCCGGCCGTTTCACCGACAGCGGGAATATTGGCGGCCACAACCGGCAGTCCAAGTGCCTGGGCTTCGATGACTGGGACGCAAAACCCTTCATGTTGGCTACAGGATAGGTAGACGTGGGATCTTTGGAATAAGCGCAGCAATTCGCCGTCTGAGACATGCTGACGAAACTCCACGTGTTTCGCCATATCGAGATCTTTTACCAATTGCGCGAGCATCTGCCGATAACGTTCGAGTTCTGGGTCGAATCCACCCACAATTCGAATGATGAAATCACCGGATAATTCGGAAGTAAGGGCCTTGGCGATATGGAGCAAATGAGGATGGCCTTTATTAGGCGACAGCCGCCCAATGAAGAGAATCTCAACGGTCTCGGCGTTGTAGTCAGCAATGTTTTTTGCCTGTAAGAGCTGTTCAATACGATTGAACGGCGGCACAATGTGCACATTCAAAGGATCGGCGCCTCCATCGACAATTTCCTCGCGATTATAAGCCGAATCCGCGAGCCAAGTGTGCTGCTTCGTGCTCCTCACAAACCGGATCGTCTGTTCTCTCCCCTGCCGGCAAACGCCGGCATATTTGTCGCTGTAGGGTTGAAAGAAGAGAGGCGGAGTAATGTTGTGATACTTAAACACGAGCGGACAGACCGCCTCATCCAGAATTTGGTCTCCGCGCTCCCAGTAAAGACTATGGTGATAAATAATGAGATCGAACGAGCTCCAGTCAGCTGATTGAACATCAGCCACTCGAAACTTATCGCTGCGAGAATTCCACTCGCAAAGCACTGTCACTTGCATTCCAAACGCCTCCAGCAGGCGGTACATGCCGGCCATGTCGTTGCTAATCGCATCGCCCTCGGCAAAACCCTGATGGCAAATTGCGACATTCATTCCGAGACTCCGCGACGGCAGACGAAGGTCGCTATTTCTGAGCGATCACGGCATAATCCTGATCGCCGAAAAACATCTGATTAATAAACTGCTGAATTTGCGGGGCTTCGTCCCCCGCATTCAAAGCATTGTCGTCTGGATGAAGGGGGCGGATCTGCACATCTTTGAATCCAGCTGTGCGCATCATGAAGCTCGAGAATTCCTTCGGCAGCGGCCGCAAATGCGTCGGATCAAAGTAAAAACGATTACTCCCCACCAGGACATTCTCCGGATTCGGTGTCTCAAAAATAGCAACACCCCCACGGCGCAGGACGCGATAGACCTCTCGCATGACTTCCATCAATACCGGAAATGGAAGGTGCTCAATAATATGAAACCCGGTAACCGCCGCATAGCTAGCCTTCCTCTTTGATTTGAGAAACGATAATGCGTCGCCTTCCGTGACCGCCAGTCCACGTTCGCGACATTCCGCGACCATACACAGATTTGAATCGACGCCCTCGCCGGTCAACTGGTTTTCCTTTAACAGCTCAAGCCATTCCCCGCGTCCACATCCCAGATCAAGTATCCGGGATCGGGGTCTTGTCACACCAGCACGACTTAGATCGGAGAGATATGTCTCCGCCCGCGCTTTAATTACCTCACGCGTTCCCCGGAACTTGTTTTCAAATGCCAGGTAAAAGGCATCGAATGCGTGTCTCTCGGGAGCCTCCGCTAATTTCGCGGCTGGCAAATCCCCCTGTTCACCGACAAGCGAATCGACATCACGCTTTATTAGGTGCAACTCCCCTTTCAAAAAGCTGCTATCTGCCACCTGCCGCGCGTCTATACTATAATTTTGCTTTTGAAGGTATTCTACGACTGCTTTGGTGTGAGCTAATTCTGAAGAGATCCCCGTAAGGTCGTTTCGCTCTTCCCGAACCTCCTTTCGGACCTCATCGGTGAGAGACTCAAAACCTGCGCGATAGCCCTGTAGGGCTGTTTCTACAGTTTCTCGGGCCTTGGTTTCCGCAGTCAGCGCAGCGCGTAACCATTTGGTATCAGCTACAAGGCTTTCTGTCGTCGCGTTAGCTTGAGTTTCGCGCGCGGCAAGCTGTTCGCGGATGGGAATTAGCTCACGGGCGGTCGCATCGACTTGAGCTTCGCGCGCCGCAAACTGCACTCTGAGCGAGGCAAGCTCCTGGAGAGTGGCATTAGCTTGAGCTTCGCGCGCAGTAAGTTGGTCGCGGATGGGAATTAGCTCGCGCGCCGCAGCATCCCCTTGAGCTTCACGCGCCACAAGCTCCGCTCTCAGCGAGGCGAGCTCCTGAGTGGTGGCGTTAGCTTGAGCTTCCCGCGCAGCCAGCTGTTCGCGGATGGGAATCAGCTCACGCGCCGTCGCATCGCCTTGAGCTCCACACGCCGCAAGCTGTTCCTTCACTCCGACGAATTCGTTGTGTAAATCCGCAACCTTCTGTTCGGCTCCGAAGCTCGCATTTCTCAACTCTTGCAGAGAATCATAGGTTTGAGATCGACTCGTTTTAAGATCAGCGATCTCCGCCTCCGCCCGTTCCTGGCGGCCTTGAACACCTATGCTCTGGGTATGAAGCTCAGAAAGGTAGTCGTCGAGTGCGGCGTAATCGGCTTTTAATACTTCAACGCATTGAAATTCTGCTGAACATCGGCGCTGGAGTTCTTGTAATTGATTTCGATCTTGCTCGCCTTGAATTTGAAATTGCCTTACTGTGTGCGCCAGGGCGGTCGCTTCAGTCTTTACCGCGTCGAGCCTTTCAAAAGTGTGGCTGGAGTTTTGTTGTGCCTCTCGCAAGCCGTTTTGGAGATGGCTTACGCTTTCGCTTAAGCGGCCGAGTTTCTGATCTGAAACTTGGTTCAACTTGGCAAGTTCAGCCGATTTAACAGTTAGTTGGTTTACCAGCGACGCAATCTTAGTCATCGAGCGATTTTCGTCATCGCGCGCCTTAACCAATGCTTGAAGCCAGTAATTCTGCGCCGTTAGATAAGCGACCAACTCTTCGTTCTTTTTTTGCAAACGAACGTCTGACTGCAAGAGCAATCTACTTATT
>JBEEGK010000346.1:0-3099 GCA_041166845.1 Acidobacteriaceae bacterium | reverse complement strand
CTACCCGGCCATTCAGTAAACGGTCCCAGAGATTTCCAACCGCGCCCCCCAGGATCAACGACAATCCCACGCCGGTAATGGTCATTGCGTGGCTGTTTCTCCACAGCAGAATAGTCACAATCACCAGTGCGATTATCGAAAAAAGCACCAGCAGCGTTATCTTCCATTGCGACGAAGAGTCCGCGAACAGGCTGAAAGCCGCACCACGGTTTTCGACGTGGGTCAGGTAGAAAAATCCACTGATCATTTTGATCGAATCATGAAGCGGAATGTCTTTCGCCACCATCCACTTGGTCGCGCGATCGAGGGCAACGACCAGCACGGCCGTGAGCAGATAGAACTTCCGCATTGGGTGATTCTTAATCATGAGAGGGACCATGAAGAGATTTGCTAGCTTGCTGCCAAATCGGTTTTAAGTTGCGCGAGCACAGCGCTGCACCGCTCGCATACTGTGGGATATGTTGCATCCTCGCCGACGTGAGTTGAATAATTCCAGCAGCGCTCGCATTTCTTGCCATCGGCTTTGCCCACCTGCACGCTTACTCCGCCGCCGCCGTTCCCCGGCGAGCCTTGCACAAGCTCGACCGCGGACACGATGAACAGATATCGCAGATCGTCCTTGTGCCGTAAAAGCGTTTCGTAGATCGGACCCTCGGCCGTAATAGTTGCCTTCGCTTCCAGCCCTCCGCCGATCAGTTTGGCGGTTCGAGCCTCTTCCAGAACTTTCAGCACCTGTTCTCGTACCGACCTTAACGCAGCCCACTCCTCTTGCTGAGCGGCATCCTTCACGGTGGCGCCGCTTCCGAAAATGTCGTTTGTGGAAGGAAACTTTTCAAGCTGCACGCTCTGCTGACGGTCTTTTACAGAGGGCAGATATTTCCAGACTTCGTCGCAGGTGAAACTGGTGATCGGTCCTAGCAGCCGGACGAGCGCCTCGCCGATTCTCCAGATCGCTGTCTGCGCTGCGCGACGCGCTTCCGATCTGGGAGCGGAGATGTACAGCCGATCTTTCAACACATCGAAATAAAATGCGCTCAGCTCGACGACACAGAAATGGTTGATGCGCTGGTAGATCTTGTGGAAGGTGAAATCCTCATAGCAGCGCAACACTTCTTGCGCCATGTCGGCCGTCTGCCGCAGAACGTACTGATCAATCTCTTCCATCTTCTCGAATGCGACGGCATCACGTTGCGGATCAAATCCTTCGAGATTGCCCAGAATGTAGCGGAAAGTATTTCGGATCTTGCGATAGTTGTCGGCCACGCGCTGCATCAGGTGCTCGGAGCATGCAACGTCCTCGCGAAAATCAACTGAGGCGACCCACAGCCGGACGATTTCGGCGCCCATGCGGTTGGCAATGTCTACCGGGTCCACTCCGTTGTCCAGCGACTTCGACATGGCACGGCTCTGCTCATCGAGCGTCCACCCATTGGTCGCGACCATGCGGTAGGGTGCGTCGCCGTGCACGCCCATGGCGCACAACAGGGAAGAATGGAACCAGCCGCGGTATTGGTCTCCGCCCTCGAGATAAAGATCGGCGGGCCAGGGATAGCCGGGCTCGCTGCCTCGCACAGCGAGATAACTCGAGCCGGACTCGAACCACACGTCGAGAATGTCTGTTTCCTTGACGAACTTCGTGCCGCTACACTCTGGGCACTTCGTTCCAGATGGAAGAACCGCGTCTGCCTCAGGCGTATACCAGGCGTCCGCTCCCGCGCGCGCGAAGAGTTCGACTACCGCGCGATTCGTTTCGGGATGGTTAAAAGGTTTACCGCAGCCTTCGCACAGAAATACTGCGATTGGCACTCCCCAAATTCGCTGGCGCGAGATACACCAGTCAGGGCGAGTGGCGATCATGTTGGAAATTCGCTCTTCGCCCCACTCCGGGTCCCATTTCACTTTCTTGATCTCAGCCAAAGTGCGCGTTCGTAGCGTGCCCCCGTCTGGCATGAGAGTTTCCATCGAGATGAACCACTGCTCGGTGGCACGAAAAATTATGAGATTGTGGCATCGCCAGCAATGCGGATAAGAATGTTGCAACGGCTCTGTGTGCAGCAACACGCCGCGCTGCTTAAGCAGTTCGACAATCGGCTTATTGGCGTCGAAGACGCGCAGACCGTCGTACTCCGGCAAGCCATTGTGGATACGTCCAGCGGCATCCACTTCGCACGTCGGATCAAGCTTGTATTTGGTGCCGGTATTGAAATCGTCCAGTCCGTGAGCGGGAGCCGTATGGACCACTCCGGTGCCCTGGTCCATCGTGACGTAATCCGCGAGCACGCCAAGAATGTTGCGATCAAGAAATGGATGAGCGAAGTTCTTGTACTCGAGTTTTTCTCCTGGAAATCTTGCCAGCTCTTTCGTCTCAATGAAGCCGACATTTTTGGCAAACGTATCTGACAGTTTTGCGGCGACGACGTACACTTCACCGCTAGATTCGAGGCCGACATATTCTTCCTGCGGATGGAACGCCACTGCCAGCGAGGCCGGCAGGGTCCAGGGAGTGGTTGTCCAAATGACGGTGGAGACTTTCTTTCCCGCTAAAGCGGGCGCAAGCTGACTAGGGTCATCCTTCAAAGCGTACTTCACCCAAACCGTCGGGCTGGTGTGATCTTCGTATTCAACCTCGGCTTCGGCGAGCGCCGTGCGATCGTGTATGCACCAGTAAACGGATCGCAATCCCTTGTAGACGAATTTTTTCTCGAAAAATGCGTAAAAAGTTGCAAGCACCACCGACTCATACTGCGGGGTCATGGTCGAATATGGCTGATCGAAACGTCCAAAAACGCCGATACGTTTAAATTGCTCGCGTTGTAGGTCGAGATATTTTTCAGCGTATTTGCGGCATGCTAGCCGGACATCCAGCGGCTTCATTTGCAGCTTCTTACCGCCAAGTTGCTGATCAACCTTGATTTCAATAGGCAGGCCGTGACAATCCCATCCCGGGATGTAAGGAGCGTCAAATCCCGCCATGGTCTTGGATTTGACCACGAAGTCTTTGAGGCATTTGTTGAGGGCATGGCCTAAATGGATGGGGCCATTGGCGTAAGGAGGTCCGTCGTGAAGGATGTAGCTGGGAGCCCCCTTTCGGGCTTCGCG
>JBEEGK010000345.1:0-2642 GCA_041166845.1 Acidobacteriaceae bacterium | reverse complement strand
CGAACGACACTCGGTTGCTGTGACCTGGAAAGGCGGAGACGGCATGATTGTTGGTCGGTCTTGGTTAAGAAAAGTAAGCTGATTCGACCTCATCGTAAACCGGACAGGCTTTGAGAAGTGAAGCACTTTATGCCGCAGCGTTGGCACCTGAGAGCGACTGCAAAATGGATTCAATCACTAAACGAAGTGCTTCCTCCATCTTGGTTTTAGCTTCCTTAAAATTATTCCCATGAATCGTAATCGCGAGCTGGGTGCAAGAACTAGTCCAGCCGTCATTTTCGGCCCAAAACACACACTCGATTGGAACAGATGCCGTAACCGGAACCTTCACCGCCTCAGGATGCATGTGCCCTCCAGTTAAGTAAAAAAGAGCCTCTCCTCGAATTAGGGATTGTCATGGTATGGCAATCCTTGTGAAACTTCAGCTACGCTTGGCCCGTCTTCTTAAGCGAAACCCTCAGATCCCGAAATGTTCTGGGTGTGCATCAATTCCCCAATATAGACTGCGGCACGTTCCAGTTTGGCAAGCTGTATAGCATCAAAATCCGGACCCGAAACGTCACGGGTGATACCTTTTCTGCAAACTTGAATGACTCCCAAACCGGAGTTCTCGTAGATGACAGGTGCCGACATCAGTTTCTGAATCGGGCGTAAAGCTTGGTCAGCATCTAGCCCCGCCGCAACCACCTCAAATATGCTGTCATGCTTACGCTGAGCAAAATCATTGAAGATGAACGCTTTCATTGAGAGTGCTGTTTCTGCGGCAGTGGCCGAACTGGAAGGATGGATACCGCGAGCCGTTTGCAGGCTTGGTGGAAAAAGGAACTTCAAAGTGCGCTCTTGAAGACGGAGCAGTCCCACTTCATCAACACCCACTTCAAAGATCCTGGCAACTGCGTTGCACACTTTTTCCGGGTTAAAGACCACGTGTTTGTACAAATCTTCGAATTGATCAAACTCAGTAGACATACGTCCCTCAAAGTAAGCGGAGCATCTCAGAGTCTGATGCAATGGAGAAAAAATGTTTGTTCGATGCAGCACGGCCACGGAGTCCTCGAAGCGTAGGCTGTAACCGTCTCTTACACATCCCTCCTGCGCACGCAGCAGTTCGGCACCTGTGCAACCGATGAACCTGAAAGGAGCTTCAATGATTAGTGAATCGGTAGGTTCGTGAGTTAAGCTTTGCTCGCGCACAAGCATTGCGGGAGACTAGTCCACCAGAATCTAACTCCGTTTTCTGCATTCGCAGATGGCTGCGGACTTCATCCTGGGAAAGCAAGGTGTAGTTCGCGTTCAGAACACTCCATAAACGGAAACTTTCAGAGCATCTCCGTTTCTCGCACGGGCCGCACCTGAGATTGATATTATTGGCGGATGACGGGCGGCGCGTCATCGGGCCTG
This sequence comes from Acidobacteriaceae bacterium, assembly GCA_041166845.1. GTDB lineage: Bacteria > Acidobacteriota > Terriglobia > Terriglobales > Acidobacteriaceae > JALYIM01. The sequence continues at coordinate 1,241 of JBEEGK010000345.1, read as the reverse complement.
AAACAATCCGGTCGCCCACTAGTGCGGAAGGCCGATACGTCGAACGAGATCCTGCCAGCGCGTATCAGAACGCAGGCTGTCGAACATGGGCAGCGTTAGCTCTATGATTCGGAACACACGTTGCTGATATGCCTCCTCCAGCTGTTGGAACGTGGAAGTCAGGTCGCCTAGTCCCGCATAGACGACCGCAATATCAAATGGGGAAACGTACTGTTGCTTGGACAACGTCTTCAGTTCCTCGAGGATACTTTCCGCCTTCGTCCGCTCACCTGCCAGCGCATAGGCGCGGCCCAGTAACGCCCGGAAAACGGGCCCGGCTGAAAGTCCGACTGCCTTTTCGAGTTTGCAATCGATTCTGTGAGCTGGCCCTTCTGCTCCAGGGAGAGAGCGAGAAACCACAGCGCATTCGCGTAGTTGGGGTCAATCTCCAGGGCCTTTTGGCATTGCGAGATCGATTCGTCATACCGCCGGGCCCTATGCAGGACCAGCCGGAAAAAGCCTATGTACATGCAAGAGATTGGATCTAGTTCAAGCGCCAGTTTGAGTTCCGCGATCGCCTGGTCGTGCCGCGCCTGGATGGACATATAGTCGGCCAAATGCATATGCGTCACCGAATCATTGGGGCTCAATTGCATAGCCCGCATGCACTCTGCTTCCGCGCCGGCCCAATCCCAGTCATAGAGGATGTGGATAGCGGCCAACGCATTGTGAGCGGCAGTAACGGTCTCGTCCAACTCCAGGGCCCGCACGGCCTTGGCCTTCGCTTTGGGGAATAGCTCACTGGCGGGCCCCATGCCGAAAAGCCCCTGATAGAAATAAGACTGCGAAAAGTGTGCGTAGGCTTGAGCGTAGCTCGGGTCCAGATCAATCGCGTGGGCGAAGAAGGCAGTGCTTTTCCCCAGGTCCACCGGCGTCATCTTGTCCCGAAAGAATATTCCTTTAAGGCAAGCTTCATAAGCCCGCGGATGCACTTTGCGCGCCGGAGCAGTGGGCCGCTGCTGTGGGTCTACCAGCTTATGAATCTGGCTGGCAATGTCCTCGGCTATCTCAGCTTGCAATTGCAGGATGTCACGCAACTCGCGTTCGTATCTTCCGGACCACAAGTGTCTGTCCTCAGGCGCATGGATCAATTGCGCTGTAATCCGGATCTTCTGGTCTGACCGCGCCACCGAGCCCTCCACCACTGCGTCGACCCGCAATTCCTTTGCAATCGCCGGCAAAGACTTGCGTGTTCCTTTGTA
>JBEEGK010000344.1:0-15313 GCA_041166845.1 Acidobacteriaceae bacterium | reverse complement strand
CTGCCGACCAAGACAGAAAGCGACGGGCGCGTGAGTACCAGCGTAAGCATCCCTGTGAATACGACTTTAAAACCTGGGGAAACTTACTCCACTCCGCGCAGCTTTGTTTCCGTTTACTCAGGCGATTTCTACGAGCCGCTTCATCTCTGGTCGCGTGTCTTGCAGTCAGAAGGATGGGAGATTCCAAAGCCGTCCAGCGAGGCCTATAACGTGAGCTGGTGCGGGTGGGGATACGAATTCAACGTGACCCCAGCGCAGATGCTGGGCGCAGTACCGAAACTGAAAGAGCTCGGGATCAAGTGGGCGACGCTCGATGATCGTTGGTTCAATAATTACGGTGATTGGAAACCGCGAGCAGATACCTTCCCTGGTGATTCCATCAAGACTATGGTGGACGACTTCCATAAGCAGGGGATTCTGGCGCAACTATGGTGGCTTCCCTTAGGTGTTGAAGACGGACAAGGCAAGTGGGAATCTCATAAATACGCTGTGTCTGACGTTGTTAAAGAACATCCCGACTGGCTAATCTTAAATAAGGATGGCAAGCACGCGCGTATGACTCGCAATCTGGCAACACTTTGTCCCGCAGTGCCGGAGGTACAGGCTTATTACAAAAAGCTGACCGAGAGATTTATCAGCGAGTGGGGATTTGATGGGTCGAAGCTGGACAACATCTACACCGTGGCTGCGTGTTACAACCCTGCGCATCATCACAAGACACCACAGGATTCCGTCAACGCCATGTCGGAAGTCTATAAAACAATTTTTCAGACTACGCGCGCGATCAAACCAGAGAGCGTTACGCAAAGCTGTCCCTGCGGAACGCCTCCGTCATTGGCGTGGCTGCCATACATGGACCAAGCAGTCACTGCGGATCCTGTAGGCGCTTTGCAAGTGAGACGGCGTTTGAAGATGTATAAGGCGCTGCTCGGGCCTGAAGCTGCGGTTTATGGAGATCACGTAGAACTTTCCGCCATGACGAGAAAAGGCAAAGAATGGAGCGAGCATGGAGACGACTTCGCTTCCACTATTGGTACTGGAGGAGTGGTAGGAACGAAATTCGTATGGCCAGACCCGGGTCCAAAATTTAAAGCTGTGAATCTTACTCCGGAAAAGGATGCGCACTGGAAGAAATGGATCGCGCTCTACAACCAGAAAATGCTCTCCAAGGGAGAGTTTCTTAACCTCTACAGCGTGGGCTATGACTCGCCTGAAGGGTACGCAATCGTAAAGGATGGCAAGATGTTTTACGCATTCTTTACGGAGGAAGATAAAGGCTGGAAAGGCGAAGTCGAACTGCGCGGCCTAAAACCCGGCACTTATCACGTGACGGATTATGCAAATTCTCAGGACTTGGGGACCGTGCAAGCTTTGCAGGGTCAGGCTCCGCGATTAAAAACGGAGTTTAAACAGCATCTTCTTCTGGAAGTAAGTGTGCAGTGATTTCGTATCAGCGCGACAGCTCGGCATGTTCGCGAAAGAAGTTTTTGCGATGTTCGCGGTCGCGGAAAGCCTCCGTACCGCCCGACCGAGTGGTTGAGAAGGCTCCCGCGGCATTTCCGCTGTGAAGGCACACGGGTAAATCTGCACCCTGCACAAATCGGTGCAAAAATCCCGCGTCAAAACTGTCGCCCGCTCCCACTGGGTCCACTGCCTCAACCTGCAACGGCTCACTCACAAAAATCTCTGAGCCACGTTGCGCCATGGAGCCTTCGCGACCAAGTTTCACCACGACGATCGGAACCATTTCCGCAAGGCGAGCGGCAGCGAGCTTTACATCGTCAGTCCCTGCTATATGACAAGCTTCGCGCGAATTGGGAAGGAAAATGTCAACATGCTGCAATACTTCTCGCAGTCCATCCTCCCAGCGATCGCTCGGATCATCGTTAGTATCGAGCGATATCGTCAGCCCGGCGTCTTTGAATTGCCGGAACAGACTGTTCACATGCGGTCGCAATTTTGGTTGCAAATAATACGAAGAAAGATGGAAGTGTTTTGAGTCAGCGAGGTAATCAAGATCAAGATCACTTAGAGTAAATTCCGCCATCGTACCCAGATAGGTGAGTATGTTGCGCCCCAGTGTTTTCGGCAGAATGACGGTCAACCCAGTTGTGAGAGCTCCCGGTACGCGCCGCACCCGCGACGCATCCACTCCACCCTCCGTTAAAAACTGAAGAGCAATACGGCCCAGTTCGTCGTCGCCGATGCGGGCTTGGAAACCCACGCGGCTGCCAAGCGCGGCGAGATTGTGTGCCACAATCGCCGAGGACCCCCCAAGCGTGAGCATCATGCGGTCGGCGAGCAGTTCGCGCTCCAACGGCATTTCGTTAGGCAGGCCGTACAGAATTAAATCGAGATTCAGTTCTCCGGCAATCGTCACGTCAAACCGCGGCATATTTTAGACTTGCTCCCAAATCGAATAAATGCTGAAGTCTCGCGCTAATCTGAGAGCGATCGAGTCCCAGTCGCAGGCGAGAAAGAGAATCTTTAAGGACTTGAGTTCGCTTCGAGCTAAGGTGGCCTATTCTTTCCAAGTCAGCGTGGCCACTGAATCCATCTTCAACGGGACCGCAGCCGTCATATTAGCGAGCCGCAGTTCAACCGTTTTTGCAGGCCCTGGGTTAGTAAGTACCAGCACACGTTGACCATCCGGATTTTCAAAGGCGACGTGTTGCAGGTCTCCTACAGCTCCTTGGGAATCAAAACGGCGAGCGCCTCGCCGCACCACGCGTGAGTAGTGGGCAAGGCTCCAATATTCGCCGCTACGGGTAACCTCCCTGGTTTGCGAGTTGATGGTCACCACGCCACCGCAGGGAAATGGTCCAATGTTTGGACGCCCACGTTCGTCGAGCGCCAGATTCCACGCCGTAATTGAGCCGCACCAATTGCGAATTGCTTTGGTGAAGTTTGTGCTCCACTTGCACCAATCCGTCAGATATCCGGCATCGGTATAGTCCGGACCGCCCTCTGTCCAGTGCATCTCTATATCCGGAAACGCGTCATGCACCTTGGTCATCATCTCGGGAGTGCCGTAGTAACCATGTCATGCGATCGCGTTGGCGTACTTGCGAAACTCTTCGTCTTCCAGCATGTCAACGGCCCGTCCCCACAAGTTATAGTTGTGATCCAGGAACCAGATTTTGGTCGAAATCCCGTTTTTCTGTAGTAGCGGGCCGAGATGGTCGCGCACAAATTTAATTTCGTCCTCCTGGGGCCAGATGCATGCCGGCATCCTGCCGTCTTGATCTGTGTCCACTTCATTCTGCGAAGTTAAAGCCTGAATCGGCACGCCTTCGGTGGCATATGCGCGTAAGAACTTCAGGTAGTACTGCGCATAACTGCAAAGTAGTTGTTGCGCATGGCCCCGCCCAGCATGCTGCGGTTGAACTTCATCCAACCGGGCGGACTCCAGGGTGTAGAAAAAAGGAAGAGATCGGGACTAACTTTGCGAGCAAGCCGCAGCATAGGAAGGATGTAGCTGCGGTCGTGCTCAATTGAAAATCTCTTCAGATCAGGGTCAGCTTCGCCGTCGTCGTAACTATAAAGCTTGGTCGAGTAATCGCTCGATCCCACGCAGACGCGTCCGATGCTGAAGCCCATTTCTGATGGATGAAATAGCTCATGGAACAACTGATCACGCGCCGCCGGCGAAAGTTGGTTGAACATGTAGCAGGTAGCATCCGTAAACGCACCGCCAAATCCTAAAATCTGCTGAAACTTTGTGCTGGGGTTCAGCGTGATCTGATTACTCTCGAATGCGTGCTCCGACGCTTGCGGACCCGAATTCCAAGTTAGTTTAGGAGCAGGCTCGAAATGCGCGTCGCCCGAGGTCACCCACATCGAGATCTCGCTGCCAGCGCTTGAAGGGCCGCCTTGCTGCCCACCAAGTTTAGAGGCCGCATTCAATAATTGGTTCGGAGCAGCGGCAGCCGCAAGTCCCACAGCTGAAAGTCCCAAAAAGTCCCGTCTCGATGTTTTTCGGGGCATGCCCGTGCCTCCCGCGCCCAGCGCGCCTGAGCATAATATCAATTAATAGCGGCTGTTGTGTGCGAGCGGAAAGATATCTACTTGTCTATGGATTCGGTTTGATTGTTACGTGGCCGTCCTCATCTGACAACGCTGTCGCGGAGCTGATGCGACGGTAATATCTGCCGTTGAAGCGGAAGTAGCTGAGATCTGATTCAAACGCTGACGCGTGCGAGGCGACGACTATATCCCGGTAACCATGGCTGGTTGTAGGCTGACGTCGTAGAGCCATCCTTCGAATGACACCTCTGGGCTGGCTAGGAACACGGGTATTTCAGAATTAAATTGCACAATCCACATCTCGCCGTTCGCGCCCTGTCCCGACCGAGCGCATCCTCGTCCTGCTTCGACCAGAACGGTTTTTTTATTTGGGGCTAAGGAGAGAGACTCAAAAACGATAGAGCGTAGCCAGTCCCCGGTGGGGTCCTCATCGAGACAACCCCCACCCTCCAGGGTTGCTTCTGTCTTGACAAGAGTGCGGATAGCATCTTGCTGCGACGAGGAAAGCGAGGCCCGAGAAAGCGTCCCGAAATGCGGCTTGTCGCTGACTCGTCGCCACAATGCGGTTTGAGATTGCGAGACTGATGCGCAAACGAGAAAACTGACGTAGGGTGCTGTTCGTGTTGGCAAGGGTGCAACCCTCAAAATAGCGGTGTAACCCTCAAAATAAAGATTGCGCCAGTAGATACTGACACGCAGAGACTCATTATCGCAATGATAGCGCACGCGATGAATGGGACGCGCGAGCGCTGCGTGGCCTTGGGCCGTGGACGGCGTGCAAGAGCTTCTCAAGTCTATTGGTCAACGAATGGGAGCGCCGGACGTTTCGACAACAAAGTCTGATGATTGCCGCCGGTCCTCTGTCTTAAAAGCACGGGAAATACGGATTCACGACTCCCGGGATCAGCTTGTTGAAAACGCTTTTCTGCATCTGCGCATAGCTTCCATTTGCAAAGACGTAATGGATCCACTGCACCAGTCCATATCGCTGCGTAAGGTAATACTCCTCTTTATCGCGACAGTTCTGATAATTTGCGTCGCAGTTGTAGCGGTAGCTGACAACCAGGGTCTTCAGATTGCCAGGTAAGGTTCCACCTAACGACAAGTAGTAAGGTCCCCAGACTTCGTTGATCGAAGTCTGCAAACCTAGCGTCACGGAGCAACTCTGCGAGCAGTTGGTATGCAGATCGTAATTAGTGTTTGAAGATCTGACCGTGGTGCCTGGAAAGCCCGCTGAAGCGCAGCGGGCGCTTAGCGGCAAATTGTTATTGTTGGTGAATTTTTTGTAACTGTCGGGAACGTTCCAGGCCAATTCCGTAATCCACAAATAAATATTGCTGTTGTCATACAGTTGAATGTCCCAGGGATACCCCAGTGCTCCCTTAATCCAAAAGAACTTGCCGGGTTGCATAACGGTGTAGAGGCGGTTCGAACTTCCTTCGAGGTGATACTTAGCTCGCAGATCGGAGTCGAGGGTCATCCAATCCAGCATGTCGTAAGTTCCAGCAGGACAGTTGATTGTCGTCTCTGCGTTTGCGGGGGATGCATAACTAACGGCTGCAATCAATAATGCGATTTTAAGAATAAAGATAGCGGTCCAAGTCGCGGCATTGCGCGCAGCGAATTGGCGGATTGATTTTCGTGAATGAATTGCGCTCAGCAGATTGGTAAGAAATCGGGGCATACTTCACCTTCGTTTGTTGGGATTGGGGTTTGACACTCGACAGTGCGTCGAAGATTTTCTTAAATTACCACACTACGATCAGCCGAATTTGCGCAAAAATCAAAAAAGATGGTGCGGGTTGGTCTTCAGTTTGCCAATGACTGCCGGGTTCCGCGGAACATCATGCGTACCGCTCTCACAACCCAGCGAATGAGCACGACAAAAATCACTAACAAAATTATTACGACCGCCGCTGCCCAATAAGGATGTTGCGTGGCGAACCACGTCAATGAGATGGCGGCGGCGTCTTCGCCGAGACTTAGGCCGATGTTCGAGAACGGTTCCGGAGAAGGAGTTACGGCCGCGCGCACGGCAATTTTGCCGCTGTGCGAGGCCAGTGCGATTGCCCCGCCAATTGCGGTGGCAAGCAGTTGTTTGCCGGGCGAGAGATGAGAAGTCGCTCCGTATGCCAGCAGCGCGGCAACTGGGATGCGCACAAATGTTTGGACGCTATTCCATATCAGATCGAAGGCGGGAATTTTATCCACGAAGAATTCGATTACGAAAAGAAAACCACTGGCGGCGATGATCCACCAATTCGTTAGCAAGTGCAGCGACTCGGGAAGCGACAAGATCCCCGCGTGCGCCAGTAAACCCAGAGTGGCCACGGTCGCGTAGACATTCAACCCAGCGGCGAAGCTGATCGTGATCAATAAAGCGACAATCTCGTTGGCGGAGAAATTCATTGCGGGCCTGATGTCGCAAGACCATTCCTGTAAACCTTGCCATCTTTCATCACGAACTGAACATTCTCGAGAGCTTTGATGTTTTTAAGCGGATCTTCGTTGACCGCGATGATGTCCGCATAAGCGCCCGGCGCGATGGTTCCAATCTTTCCTTCCATATCAAGCATCACGGCCGCGCGCGAGGTTGCACTCTCAATTGCGTCCGCAGGTGACATGCCGAACTCCACCATGCGCGAGAATTCTTGCGCGATTGACTCCGTCCACGGAATACCGCCAATGTCCGTGCCGAAAACTATTTTCACTCCTGCTTTCAAAGCTTTTCTGAAAGATTGTTCGTGCACGGACGCACGCAACCGATCACGTTTTCCATCGGAAGTTTCAGCCGGCGCCCATTCGATGTAATACACGCCGAGAGTGGGAACGTACCATGTCCCTTGTTTCAGCATTTGAGAAATATCCCCGTCGTCGAGATCGAGACCGTGTTCGATGGAATCGCACCCGCCGTCGAGTGCGCGGCGAAGACCGATGCCGCTATAGGCATGGCACGCGACCTTTCTGCCCCATCCGTGAGTCTCATCCACAATCGCCCGTAATTCTTCCAAGGTAAGTGTGGGTTGAGAAAATAGTTCGCCGTTCTTGCCGACCCATGAGCGATGCGTCATGTAGACCTTGATCCAGTCCGCGCCGTGGTCGAGCTGTTCGCGCGCGGCTTTTCGGGCCTCCACCGGGCCATCAATGATCTGCGCACCTTTAGGCATCTCCAACTCCGGCGCATATCCTTCCAACGGATAACCGCCAGTCGTGGAAATGGCGCGAGTAGAAACGAAGAGGCGCGGGCCGGGGATGTATCCCGCTTCGATGGCCTGCTTAATGCCTACATCGCCGTAGCCTGCCCCTTCGGTTTCGACGTCGCGCAAGGTTGTGAATCCTTGATCGAGCGCTCGCTTGGCCGCAACTGTGGCGCGGGCCGCGCGCATAGCAAGCGGCGCGGTCAGAATGTTGGCGTCGTACCCGCCTTTGGCCGGATCTTCCCCCTGCAAAAAAATGTGTGTGTGGGAATCGATCAGTCCGGGAAGAACGGTGGACTTGGAAAGATCAATCACGGTGGCCCCGTCTGGAACCTTCGCAGCTGCCGCGTCGGAGACACTGTCAACCCGATTACCTCTGATCACGATGATCTGATCATGCTTTACGGCTTTGGATTTGCCGTCTATCACCGATCCTGCGCGAATTACGGTGATTGAGTTTGCACTCTTCGAATCTGGCTGTTGGGCGGCATAGGCTGCGACTGGAATGAAGATCAGTATCCAGAAAAGTTTGTTCACGGAAGTCCCTCTCCGAAGCAAGTTATTTGTCGGCACAGGATACTACTTTTGCCGATCGTCTTTTGGGATGTATTCTATTGGATTAGTAGCGAAGGGGAATCGAAGAGGACGAGTGCTGTCAAGAAATTGCGGGCGATGTCAGTGATCACCGCCCTCGATCCTATACAAGCTGCTTTTTGGGTGACTATGCCAGCATATTCGTTGCGAAAATCGTAAGGCGTTTTGTGCAACGCCACTTGTCCTTTTGTCGTTCACTACAACTTGTTTTCTGTAAGCTGATCCACGTTTCTCAACTCAGGAAACAAGAAGCCCCAGATTGCGATCACGATTAGTGTTCCGATGCCGCCAATGACCACGGCTGGGACTGTCCCAACCCAGTGCGCAGTCAGGCCGGATTCGAATTCCCCTAACTCGTTTGATACTCCGATGAACAGCATGTCCACGGCGTTAACCCGTCCGCGCATCTCGTCGGGAGTGGCAACCTGCACGAGAGTCGCGCGAATGATGACGCTCACCATGTCACAGGCGCCGACTAGAAACAATGCGATCAGCGAAAGAATGAAACTTCGTGAAAGCCCGAACATGATCGTGAAGACACCGAACCCTGCTACGCACCACATCATTTTCATTCCAGCGTGACGTCGAATTGGACGATGGGCCATGGCCACAGCAACGATGCCAGCGCCCACACCCGGGGCGCTACGAAGTAACCCAAGACCCCACGGACCGCTGTGCAGAATTTCGCGCGCGAAGATAGGAAGAAGGGCAACAGCGCCGCCCAATAGCACGGCAAACATATCCAATGAGATTGCTCCAAGGATCAGTTTCCTTTTCCAGATGTAATGGAGCCCCACCAGGGATTTCCTGAAGCTAACCGGCTCTTTCGTGCGCGCGACTGTTCGTGGCTTTATTCGGATCGTCCAGACCACGGCCAGCACTGCGGAAACGAGCGCAAAAGAGTAGACGATTTGCGGACCACGCAGCCATGCATACAAGACGCCCCCGGCTGCCGGACCCACAATGCCAGCAATTTGAAATGTGATGGAATTCCAAGCGACTGCGCTGGCGAAGTGTTCTGGCGGCACCAGTTGCGGAAGTAGGGCACGGCTCGCGGGCCAGTTCAATGCACGGATGGAACCGAGTAACACTAAGACCAAATAGATGAGGTGGACGGAGCGCCCGGCTTTCCAACTGATAATCAAAAGCAACAGCGAGCAGAGCGCAAATCCCACATAGCAGCAGGTAAGCAGCTTGCGGCGGTCGAAGATATCTGCCGCGTGTCCCGCGAAGAGAAACAGCACGAAGCCCGGTAAAAACTGCGCCAGGCCGACGTATCCCAAGTCGAGAGGGCGCTTGGTAATCTCGTAGACCTGCCACGCGACGGCAACAGATTCCATCTCCAGCGATAACACTATGAACAGCCGGGCCAACTCGTAAAAAACGAAATCCGGATATCCGAATGCCGCTCGACCTTCGGGCAAAGACTTCTGCTGGGCAGGCATGCCTTAATACTTTGACACAGATTTATTCAGCGGCAGAATTCGAGAATTTTGAGCGAGATCATTTCTTCGCGGAACTTGCTGTTTTCATCTTCCACGCGATTTGCCGCAGGATTCCGAGCCAGACTACGGTGTCACTGGCAGGCAAATTCATCCGATGAATTAGACGGCGCATTCGTTCTTCTACATCGGCAATGGGTCTTCGCCTCAGGTAACCGCTGTCTCGCATCACGTCCAAAAGAGTTAAAGTAATACGCTCCAGTTCGCCTGCGCTGGCAAGCTTCAATTTTTCCGGGGAGCGGGCGGATTTCGCATCGCGCACCAGTTCGTAAAGGCAGACTGCGACCGACTGTCCTAGATTCATGGAGATATTTTGCTCGTGGGTGGGAATTCGCATGAGCCAGTCGCAGTGGCTGAGGTCTTTGTTGGAGAGGCCAAATTTTTCTGATCCGAATAGAAGGGCGACGCGGCCCGTCGCGAGCCTTTTGCGAATGAGGCGTCCGCCATTTTCCAGTTGTCGCACCGGATGTTGCACATCGCGATGACGAACCGCTGTAGTCCCGACTACGAGGGTAGAGTCAGCGACCGCCTCGGCGACACTCGCGTACTCCACTGCGTTTCGCAGTAAATCTGCGGCGCCGACAGCGGAACGCGCCTCGCGAAACCCAATGTTGTAAGCGTTTACGACCCCCAGCCGCCCGAAGCCAAAGTTCGTCATGGCCCTGGCGGCTGCTCCGATATTAAGCGGATTGCGCGCCGCCACCAGGACTACATGGAGGTGATCGAACTCGGCTGGACGTAGCAAGACTGGCTATTCTAAGACATATGTTTGGTTCAAGCTGCCCGGGCGTAATTTCATTCCACTTGAATCATCGTATAGTTATGGTTAAACGCCGTTCTGTAGTGGGCGTTCACCAGCTCCAATGTTAACTCTCAACAACTCGTTGCCCGTCGGAAACATGGTTACCTTCGCATTTCTCGGCGGCCTAATTCTCAATCTTATGCCGTGTGTTTTCCCGGTGCTCTCGCTGAAGGCATTGGGATTAGTGAACGGCCATGGCGATCGCCGCGAATTTCGGCGTCATGGCCTCGTCTATGGACTTGGTGTGCTGGTGTGCTTTTGGATCCTGCTCGGATTGCTTCTTCTTTTGCGCAGGGCCGGACAGCAGGTTGGATGGGGATTCCAGTTGCAGTCGCCCACATTTATCGCAGTCCTGGCTGCGCTGCTCTTCCTGATGGGATTGAGTCTTGCTGGGCTCTTCGATATCGGCATGTCGTGGATGGGGCTGGGAAGCTCGTTGGCCTCGCGCTCCGGATATAGCGGGTCGTTCTTTACCGGAGTATTAGCGACGGTGGTGGCAACTCCTTGCACAGCGCCGTTTATGGGGACTGCGATTGGGTTCGCACTTGCGCAATCCACCGTGGTGGCCTTCGCAGCATTCACTGCGCTTGCAATCGGGTTAGCGTTGCCCTATGTCCTGCTCTGCTGGTTTCCGCAATGGGCGCGCCTTTTACCGAAACCTGGCGCATGGATGGAAACCTTCAAGCAGGCGATGGCGTTCCCGATGTTCGCGGCCGTTATCTGGTTAATCTGGGTTTTTGGAAAGCAGGTCGGAGTGGACGCTGTGGCCCGACTGCTCATCGGATTGCTTATTATTGGTCTCGGCGCTTGGTTGCTCGGACGCCTCCGTCACACGGCCATTGCTGCCCCAGTCGCCATTGTCCTGTTTGCTCTGGGTCTTTGGATTCCGATCAGTAGTGCGCGGGGCGATGATGTGGTGCGCGCAGCGAATTCGGGTGCGACAAGCACGGCAAACGGGGAGATTCAATGGGAGGCTTTCAGTCCCGAGCGCGTTGAACAATACCGTTCGCAGGGACGTCCAGTATTTGTGGATTTCACGGCCGCCTGGTGTCTCGCTTGTCAGGTCAACGAGCGCGCCGTATTCGCTTCGTCAGACGTTCGCAGAATACTCCGCAGCAAAGATGTGGTGCTGCTGAAGGCGGATTGGACGTCTCAAGATCCGGTGATCACCAAAACCCTCGCATCTTTTGGGAGAAGCGGCGTTCCGTTCTATCTGTTGTACGGAAAAAATCCGAATGCTCCGCCGGCTCAATTGCCGGAACTCCTCACTCCCGGCAACTTCATCGATGCTCTAAATCGGCTGTAACAAATCGTGCAAAAGCACGCGATTTAGCGAAACTTCGCAATTACAAGCAGGTCCCTCGACTGCGCTCGGAATGACTATTTTCGAAGGCGCGCCATCCTCGGGCGTGGTGGGAAATCCTGAGGAGAATTATTTTTGCGGATTCGCGCTCGGTCCAGCGCTCCTGTCAATCAATTTTTGCACCGAAGGCGCGATCATGATCAGAAGTTGCGCCTGCGGCTTTGCGGCCTGTTGGATCAATGCGGTTTGCTCTGTGCGAAAACTATCTGGCGATGTTTCCCCGCGCTCAATGTAGTCCATTGCCTGAATGCCGGCGGTGGCGATGGTGGAGAGATTTTGCGAAAGCGGGGCGACCTCCTTTATAGATGGAGATCGAGACTCTAAAGGTTGAAGTCTAGCTTGATTGTCTCGCCACAGCATAAGCCACTGGCGTATCTGCTGCTTCTCATCGGTACTGCCCTGGCCTGACAGCAGCAAATTCACCAGTTCTGCGAAATGTCGCGCGGTTGAGCTCTCCGGACGAGCCGCATCCACTACACGATTCAGCGGCATTAGCGCGGTAGGCTCGATGGTAGCCGTTTCTTCGCGCGTATAACCTTTCACGGGCTCGACCACATCGGTTAGAACTCCCAGCGCTCCGATATCCTCGGTGCCTGCGATGCGCCGCAGCATCGGATCGTAACTCGAATTGTGCGTGAGCCCGAGCCATTCGAGCCATCTGCTGGTCGCGTCTAAACGGGAGTACATGGAAAGTATGTCGCGGACGTCTTCAGGCGACCAAAGCCGCTCAGCGATGGCGGCGGTCCGCGGCCATATCCGAGAGTCTACGTTTTCCGGCGAAACATACTCGGCCCACATGCAGGCTTCGCCACCGAGAATACGTGCTTTTTCTTCATCGGTTAAAGCTGTGGTGCTCGGAGCCCCTGAACCCGGATTGTCCGCTTCGGATTTTTGGGGAGCTTCTACCAGCGGATCTACCGCGTAATGTTGCGACGCTGGTTGCATTAAATCGAGATAGAAGCCCGCGGACAGTAGACCTCGATATCGTTGCTTGGCGGCCTGGCCCAGCGACTCTTGTCCCCGCCAGGATTGAATCACGATGCTCTTTGGTAAATCTGGCCGCAGGATTTCATCCCACCCCAGCATGGTCTTGCCATGTTTACTCACGATCTTTTGTATCTTCTCGTTGAAATAAGCCTGTAAGTCCTGATTATTTTTCAGCTGATGGAACCGCATGAATTCCTGGATCTTCGGATTCGCGTCCCACTGCTTGCCGTTTACTTCGTCTCCGCCAATGTGAAAGAACTGGTCGGGAAAAAGCTTCGCCATCTCCCCGATAAATTTGTCGAGAAATTTGTAGGTGTGTTCCTGCGTGGGATCCATAGCCGGGTCGAAGACGCCCCACTTGCGCTCGATCTGGTAGGGGCCAGTGGCGCTGGCAAGTTCGGGATGTCCGACGAACCACGCGGTAGTATGCCCAGGCATGTCGAATTCCGGAATCACGCGAATGCCACGATCACGCGCATAGGCGATGATGTCGCGCACTTCAGCTTGCGTGTAGTAGAGGCCGTCCGAACCCAATTCGTGAAGCTTTGGAAACTTCTTGCTCTCGATGCGGAATCCCTGGTTTTCCGAAAGATGCCAGTGGAATACGTTGAGTTTTACTGCCGCCATTCCATCAAGATTGCGTTTGATGACGTCCAAAGGAATGAAATGCCGTCCGGAATCAATCATCAGTCCGCGCCAAGGGAAGCGAGGTTTGTCTTCGATCGTGACTGATGGAACGGCAAAGCCCGTGGGCGTTACCGAGACAAGTTGCAGGAATGTTTGCAGGCCATGAAAAATCCCCAACGGATTTGGCGCCTTTAACGTCGCGCCCGATGCAGTTATTGCAAGCGAGTAGGATTCATCCTCGCCAAGTTCCTGAATTTCTTTGCTCGCTCGATCGCAGTGGATGATAAGGCTGGCCGGGGCATCTGTTACCACTTTCATGTCAAGCGGAAGCATTCCGGTTTGACGGCGAAGATCGTCCAGATATCTATTTACTCCGCGCGCCAGGCGAGCGTCAGTGTAGCCTTTGATCGCCACCGAGAATGACTGATCTATCGCGAGCGTTCCGGTGCCAAGGCGCACACTCTGTGGCATCGGCATGAGATTCAACTGTGGACGCTCTTGAGACTGGGAAAAAGAAATAGACATGGATGCGAAGAACAGAGCGACTGACACTACAAGAGGCAAACGCATAAGTGTTGATATTACCTGAGCAAATTTCCCTGCGGATGGGGCAGCATAGCGGAATGATCAGCGGCGTGCAATCCCAGAAATGTTTCGATGACGAAGCCGGATATCTGAGAAGAAAATAACTATCCCTGAGCGGCCATCTGATGACAATGATTCAGATTTATGTCCCAAATGCATTGTTCCGCGGGCATCATCTCTATCCCGATTTCTCCCTCACGGTTGCTGGCGGAACGTCCCACCCAAACTATGCGGAACTCCGCTTTCACATTCTCCATCTGGACTTCGATAATTTCGCCGGGACGCATCTGCCGCCGAATGCCCTGAATCACGGCTCCGCTTGCGCTGATATTTCTGGCGGTCGCCATGAGGATAAAAGGCAGGAAATGCGCGTCCAAACCCCAGATTCTGACTGGCAAGTGGGTTTCAACTCGAGGAGAACGACGGCGATCCATGTGAATCCTTGCTTGGAATCTGAGATTTGATTGCTGAACTTCCATGATGCTACGAGAGTCGCGCGATGAATGAAACTTACGCCCGTTACTCCGCGAAGGTGCCTAGGGTCACCGCTGGAAATACCCTGAAACGATGTTGTTAGCAGGGGTTATCAATCGAAATCAGGCATCGAACAGGCTCCCGGGCCGCGAGGATCGCCGCAGCTACCGCAACCACCTGAGGAAGGAGCGGGGGACGAAGACGCTTTTGCGGAAACGGCAAATACAGATAGCAGAGGCGAAAGTTGCCTCCCGTGACACTTCGGGCACTCCGCTTTTTCACTCCCGTAAACTAGCGCTTCAAACTGATGCTCGCATTGCTTGCAGGCGTACTCAAAAATAGGCATCGGACTCCTTCTAGAAACGGCACGGGCTCTTACAACCATTTAAAATCAGATGGTGGCCCCTTCGCAAACGGTAACTTCAGAGACTGAAATAAAAGATAACGGCTTTTTGCCACGCCGAAGGCTACGCGGTGGGCATCTTCAAACCCTTGCCAGTTTCTTCCTATCGCGAAACATTATAGTGCCGCCTTCCGAAGAGCGCCTTATTGAGGTCGAGCCGGGCATTCGAGTGCTCTGCCACTGCCATTGGCAGGCCGATCGCCAGAATGCGTTGACAGTGATTGTGTTGCACGGGCTCGAAGGCTCGAGTGAATCGAACTACATGCTCGCGATTGCTGCCAAGGGTGTAGCGGCCGGAATGAATGTAGTTCGCATGAATCAGCGTAACTGCGGAGGTACGGAGAATCTCGCACCCACGTTGTATCACTCCGGTCTGTCGCGAGATGTAGCAGCGGTCGCGCAAAATCTTCTAAGTCAGGATCACATAAGAAATCTGGCCTTAGTCGGATTTTCCATGGGCGGCAATATTGTTCTGAAGCTCGCGGGAGAGTGGGAAAATCGAGGCCCTCGCGAATTTCGAACCGTAGTGGCCATTTGTCCGGCGATGGATCTTGCGGCCTCCTCCGACGCGCTTAACATGCGCAGCAACCGTCTTTATCAGTATTACTTTATGTGGAAACTTCGCCGCCGTCTGCGGGCTAAGGCGCGGCTCTTTCCGGGGATTTACGATCTGGCACGATTGCGGGGAGTTTCCACTCTGCGCGAGTTCGACGACAAGATCACGGCCTACTATTGCGGATTCGATGGAGCGGC
>JBEEGK010000343.1:0-5361 GCA_041166845.1 Acidobacteriaceae bacterium | reverse complement strand
CTGTTATCCAAAATGTGTGGAGTGAATTTGGAAACCACGATCAGCGGGACGCGGAAGCCGTACTGATAATCTCCTTGAATGCCAGGTAAAATAGTTGCCGGAACGTGGTCATACCAGCCACCCCAGTCGTCCCACGTAATGATGATCGCTGTACTATTCCAATAACTAGATCCGTCAGCATTTTTGCAAGCACTCTGTCCAATGGCGTTAACAATAGAGCCCACCCATGATGGCCCTCCGCCGGCGGTAGGGGCATGGTCCGAGTTAGCCATTGTTGGAATTACCCAGGAGACATTTGGAAGCTGACAATTGGCGATGTCAATTAAGAAATCTTTTGGGTTGAGATCTAAATGAGCGATCCACATCGCCCCTGTGCATTTGCCGGTAGTAGTCGTCGTAGGAGTGGGCACGCAAATGTGCTGAATGGCGTTTGGCGCGGTCCACAAGCTGCCCGAATTCGGAGTGTAATATTTCCAGGTTTTGTTCGCACTATTTAAGAGTTCTCCCATTGTCTGGTGTTCAAAGCAGGGAAACGTACTTGTGCTCTCCTTTGTCGTAGGAGTTATTAAGGCGACCTTGGCTCCGGCGGGAGCGGTGCAGCCGTTGGCTCTATTTTCCGCAGCGAATATTGCTTTAGCATCGCCGGATGCGTCCGGGGCAGATGTGCCTCCGAACATGTACAAATGGGCTGGAAAACTCGGCCCTTGATTGGTCTGCATCATCATATTTGCAAACCCATAAGTAGTGGCTAGATTCAGGTAAGGATTTAGCCTACCCGTAGAATTATCTACATAGGCATATTGAGGCTTAGCAGGGCAGATCGTATTAGCGGCCGGCAAACACGCCACCTTCCATGACTGATCCATCAGACACTTACCGTTTACCATGTGACATTGCAACGTAAACGAAGGGTGCGTGTGACTGAGATCGTAAGTGTTGACCAGCGGGACTGCCTTTGGCTGCGTCACTCCGGTCGAAGACGAGCTATCCAGCCAGTTGCCAATCTGGATGTTGTATTGACCAGAACCAGGCGTTGTACTGCAAGACTTACTGTTGCCATAAGGAGCAGTGCAGAGCCCTTGAAATAGATTGTCGGGCGTGCGGTTTTCTTGCAGAACCACAACTACGTGTTGAAATTTAGGTGTTTGCGCATAACCTGCAACCGCAGAGAGCGCGAGCAGTAACAAGACAAGTTTTTTCATAGGGCACTGTTGATTTCACAGCAAATGAAACTCCGGCCAACCAGAAAATGGACCGTTCGGGGTCACCGTGCCGGTTTAGGTTCAAGCGGAGTAGAGTTCGGGTAGTTAGTATTTCAGGGCGGCGTATTCCTGCAAGCTGCCGTTTACGCTTCTGAGCATCACGCCATCAGCGTACAGCGGCTCACAATTGTCATGAGATTAATTTTTAATGAAATATCATGTGGCGAAATTGGTATGTACTGCTACTAGCTGAGTTGATGCCGTGATCGCCACTAATCATTAGCTGAAAAGAAGTGGCGAATCTGGACAGCCCTGGCGGGCTCCGCACACAGCGTCCGGCCGATCCTCCCGGCTGACTACTTCGTCGCGGGTGCCGACTGCACAGACGTCGCCTGAAATAGCTTCATGGAGTTCAGCAGGGTGTTATAGACGCCCCATCCCAGCGGAACGCCAACCAACAGCCAGGCAAACAAAATCGCCGCCGCCGATGATTTCTTAACATTTTCTGTCATTTCTTCCACTTCCTCCTATTGCTGGGTGCAGAAGTCTGCTACGACTTTTTCTCGGCCATCCAGTACTTCTGGTCAACCGGACGAACCGCGAAGTTCGCAACGAAGCCTATGACTAACAATCCAGCCATCACATGCAGAACGGTTTGGTACGCGCTGGCTTTGTCTGCGCCATGTTGAATCTGATACTCGCGCATGTAATTGACGAGAACTGGACCCAGCACGCCCGCAACCGACCACGCAGTCAGTAGCCGTCCGTGTATGGCGCTGACGTGATGCGTACCAAACAAGTCTCGCAAATAAGCAGGGATGGTGGCGAAGCCACCGCCGTACATGCTGAGCAGAACCACAGAAATGGAGACAAACAAGATGACACTATTGAGGTGGTCGGCTCCCGTGATGGGCAGGACAAAATAAAGAACTGCGCCCAGCGTGAAAAAGATGAAGTAAGTCATCTTTCGTCCAATGAAGTCCGAAGTAGAGGCCCAGAAAAACCTGCCCGCCATGTTGAAGAGACTCAGCAACCCTACGAATCCCCCGGCGGCAACCGGACCGATCGTCCCCTTGAACAATTCCTGGATCATCGGAGAGGCCTGTTCCAGAATGCCGATACCAGCGGTCACGTTGGTGCACAGGACCACCCATAACATCCAAAACTGCGGAGTGCGAAAGGCTACGTTTACATCCACGTTGTGTGACGTGATGAGCTTCTGCTCCTTAACCGGTGCACTCCAACCTTCCGGTTTCCATCCCTCCTGCGGCACACGGATGGTGAAAACGCCGAACATCATCAGGAGAAAGTAAAGCACTCCCATCACGAGAAACGTCTTTCCGACGCCAACGTCAGACGGAGTGCGAAACAACGCCATGAGTTTGATCGCGAGCGGAGAGCCAATCATCGCACCCCCACCAAATCCCATGATTGCCATCCCGGTCGCAAGCCCCGGGCGATCTGGAAACCATTTAATAAGGGTCGAGACCGGGGAGATATATCCCAGCCCAAGTCCGGTACCGCCTACGACTCCGTACCCAAAGTAAATCAGCCAGAGTTGGTGCGAAATTACGCCGAAGTAGGAGATAAAAAAGCCGAGCGCGAAGCATGTGGCCGATGCAAACATCGCCTTCCGCGGGCCGGCCCCCTCGAGCCACTTCCCGAACGTCGCAGCGGACAGGCCCAGCATCACGATGGCCAGAGAAAAAATCCATGCGATTTGTGTCTGCTTCCAGTCTTCCGGAAGCGACTTGGTCACGCCGAGAAGTTGCGTCAACGGAATTTTGAAAACGCTGAATGCGTAGACTTGGCCGATACACAAGTGAATCGCCAAAGCCGCGGGCGGCACCAGCCATCGGCTGTACCCCGGGTGTGCGATCGATCGTTCCCTATCGAGCAATGAAAGCAAGGCCATCGTTCGGCTCCTTGATTGCCAGTAGTTGTTCCTAATTCCAGTACTTGTCCCCGATTAAAGATAAGTGAATACTCCCGAAGAAAACCGCGGAGACATAGATGCGAAATGCCAGACATCGATTAACAAAATATTTAACAGTAAGGCCGCAGCGTCAGACTTTATCACTCATTCTGCCGATGATCCTCTGCAGTCCCTCCCACGCCCTTAAACGCTGTGCATGACTCGATTTTTTACTAATACAAAATAAAGCTCTTGCAAGTTAGCTAGTGTTATAGTGAACTAGAACACAGAGACGCACGGCTGATGGCTTCCTCAGTTGCAGTTAAAGGCGTCCGAAATTCGAACCACCCAAATTGAAGGAGAAGGAAATGAAATCCAAGCGCTTGATATTGTCAGTTGCTTTGCTAGCACTCTCCACTATGGCTTTCGCGCAGTCAGACGCGCAAAAATCCGAAACTCAAAAATCATTCGACAAACTCAAAACTCTGGTGGGCACATGGGAAGGCCACGTCACGGGTGTCCCCGAGGCGAAGGACGTAGAAGGGAAGCTCGCGAAGGTTTCTTTTCGCGTGACCTCCATGGGAAACGCCTTAATGCATGAGATGAGGGTGGGTGAAAGAGCGGACGATCCCATCACCATGCTTTACATGGAAGGAGATCGCCTTCTGTTAACTCATTATTGTGACGCAGGCAATCGCCCTCGAATGGTGGGCAAGGTCTCGCCGGATGGCAAGACGGTGGAATTTGATTTTCTCGACGTCGCTGGCGGCACCGAACACGGACACATGCACCGCGCCGTCTTCACTATCATTGACGCCAACCATCACACCGAAGACTGGACGTACATGATGTCCGCGGACAAGATGGCGCACCCGCACTTCGACCTGCAGCGCACAAATTAACGCTTAGGTTATCTGCTATAAGGGCTAATTGGAAAACAGGATGGACCGTGAGTGGAACGACAGTCAACCGATTTACCGCCAGCTTCGCGACCGTGTGGTTGCGATGATACTCGACGGTGTGCTGAAGGAAGGCGATCCGCTGCCCTCGGTGCGCAACGTCGCGGTCGAACTTCGGGTCAATCCGCTCACGGTTTTGAAAGGCTACCAGCAACTGGTGGATGAAAATCTGGTCGAGAGCAAGCGGGGGCGCGGGATGTTCGTCAATGCAGGCGCGCGCAATCTGCTGCTGCGGGGCGAGCGCCAAAAGTTTTTGGATGAAGAATGGCCGCGAGTCCACGCAACCATTGAGCGGCTCGGATTGACTCCGCAAGAACTGCTTAAGGCTGCCTCCGGCAACTCGTCACCCTCAAAGGCAGATTTAAAAGGCACCAAAAAGGAGCCGAAGGCATGACAGTTATAGAAGCACGTGGGCTGCGAAAAACCTTCGGCACAACCGTCGCCCTCGACGGCGTGAATCTGCACGTTGAAGAAGGACGAATCGTCGGTCTCATCGGTCCCAACGGGGCAGGCAAGAGCACCGCTCTCAACACAATTCTCGGCCTGACCCCGTATCAGGGAGAATTGAAAGTATTAGGACGGGATCCCTGGGTGGAGCGCGATCAACTCATGCGCGACGTCTGCTTTATCGCCGACGTGGCCGTTCTGCCGCGCTGGATGAGGGTCTCGCAGGCGCTTGATTACGTCGCTGGAGTGCATCCCAGATTCGATCGTGCGAAGGCCGAAGGGTTTCTGGCGAAGACTGCGATTCAACGCTCCAGCAGGATCAGAGAATTATCGAAGGGCATGGTGGCACAGCTTCACCTCGCTCTGGTAATGGCCATCGATGCGAAGTTGCTGGTGCTCGATGAGCCGACGCTGGGCCTCGACATTCTGTATCGCAAGCAGTTCTACGACTCACTGCTGAACGATTATTTCGATCGCAACCGGACCATCGTTGTGACCACGCACCAGGTCGAAGAAGTAGAGCACGTCCTCACGGACGTTATGTTCATCAACTGCGGACGCATCGTACTCGATTGCAGCATGGAAGACGTGGAGTCCCGCTACACGGAAGTGGCGGCCCATCCAGAGCAAGCGGCTGCAGCGCGAACGCTGAAGCCGATTCACGAGCGCAATGTGTTTGGACGCAGCATGCTGCTCTTTGATGGCGTTGATCGTCAACAGCTGGCCATGTTTGGCGATGTGCGCACCCCGAGCATCGCGGACCTTTTCGTCGCGGTGATCGGCAATCAGTCCGGCCAGCCAGAGAGTAAGTACCAAGGAGCAGCCCGGTGAATCCCAT
>JBEEGK010000342.1:0-11617 GCA_041166845.1 Acidobacteriaceae bacterium | reverse complement strand
TGGGTGGCGGAGATAACTGAAAACAATGGGAATAAAAATTATGGTGCCGAAGAAGGGACTCGAACCCCCACACCCTTGCGGGTACATGGACCTGAACCATGCGCGTCTGCCAATTCCGCCACTCCGGCAAAGTGTCGTGAAGCGGTCTCTTGAGGGCCGCTTTTCAGGAAGGACTACGAAGAATATTCTACAGGGGTGACGCTGCCTGTCAAACCCTGCCATCATCGTCGCCAAGATTTGCATCCAAAGTTGCAGCAATCCAGCTAAACAATTTCCCCGGGGGAACGCATGCTTCCTGATTCTTCAACGGAAAATCCTGAGAACCAGATGGAGATTACTAACAAGCACCTAAGACGGCTCGCTCATGATTTGAGCAATTCACTGGAAACGATTCTGCAGGCGGGATATCTTCTCGGACAGGCAAAATTAGGCGAGAAAGAAAAACAATGGGTGCGGTTAATTGACAGCGCCTCGCAGGATGCCGCCCGCATCAATCGAGAAATACGTGACGTTCTGAAGTCGCAAGGGGACGGTCGCTGATCTACAAATTGTAATCTGGAATGAAGCCCGGTTTTTAGTCTGGGCTTCATTCGCGCGTCCAACTGCAAAACAATTTAGTCCACTCAGCTCGCCAGTTTCGCAGTCATTGAGATGTTGGCTTTCAGCACCTTCGACACTGGGCATCCGCTCTTGGCATCTTCTGCCGCCTTTTGAAAAGCCGCGGCGTCAGCTTTGGGCACTCTTCCCACGACATCCAGATGAACGGCTGTGATGGCCCATCCGGACTCTTGTTTTTCCATGGTCAAAGTTGCGGTGGTGTTGATGCTTTCGGGCGTAAGGTTGGCTGCGCCGAGTTGCGCCGACAATGCCATGGAGAAGCACGCCGCGTGCGCTGCGGCAATCAGTTCTTCAGGATTTGTCCCTTGAGCGTTTTCAAATCGTGTGCTGAACGAATATGGCGTATTGGACAGCACACCGCTGGTTGCGGAGACTTGTCCCTTGCCATCTTTGAGCCCGCCCTTCCATACTGCGCTAGCTTTGCGTTCCATTCGTCTCTCCTGGATTATTGATTAGTATCTCAGCATTGATTGTAGAAGGATCGGCGAGGTGGCGTGCACGGGTTCTCGAAAAACGTGAAGATAGGATGATGGTGTTGGGAGGCTGAGTCTAATTCGAATTGCCGCAGAGCGGTGGCCGGTTCCTAAGAACATTACGTCCCAATGAACTTGCCGCGTGTACTAAAAACCTATCGGAGGTAACTTAAGTTACCTTGCATCCATTGGCCGCTGACGGCACACTACTAGTCTCCCGCTGGGCAAACTATGAATTCTCCCGCAACTGACAGACGACGTCCTCGTGCGAAGATGGTAATGGCGGTAAGGGTGATGTCTGCAAGTGTTTCGGGCAAGGCAGGAGAACTCGTCCACACGCTGGACGTAAGTGTGGGAGGAGCCAAACTGGGCGGGCTCAGGGATCCGTTGAAACCCGGTGACTTGCTTACTGTGCAGCGCAACCATCAAAAGGCCAACTGCAAAGTCATTTGGGCGCGTGAAGTGAGTGAGAAAGAGATGCAAATCGGGATCGAGCTGCTCGATACTGACGGCAAAATCTGGGGCCTGGACCTTGCCCAGCATGAGAAAGATGAATCAAAGAAAGCCGACTCCGACTTTCTGGCTGTGTTGTCAAAAGCGAGTTCTACGAACGCGTAGTTGGTCTCTCCATTCTAAACAGCCTCACCCAGTAGTAACTTGAATCTTATTTTCCCCTGAGACACACTAAAATGCCTGCGGTTTTCCGGCGGGTTTACAACGATGCGTGGAGAACGTTCAAGACGTATTTATGCGCGCTATCCGATTGATATTCGCGTCACTTTGAGCGTGTATCGAGCGGGAGTGAAGCATGACTTTTGGGGACGGACATCGGATATTGGTGAAAAGGGTATAGCCGCGACCGTCACCGGCAACCTGGAAGTGGGTGAAATTGTGACGATGAGATTCGACGTTGCGGACGCCCAATTCGAGCCCACCGCGTGTGTTCAGTACCGAAGGGGCTACTTTTGCGGTTTTGAGTTTTTGAAAATGAGCAGCGAGCAATTGCAGCGATTGAAGAAGACTTGCGACCAGCTGAGATTGTCTTCAGACCCCGTGACTCCTCAATACTAAGCCCAAAGACGACCCGTTTTATTCCTCAAAACTTGCGGCAGGTTTTCGATAGCGGTAAAAGCGCGGCCGTCCACGATGTTTCCAGTACCTCGAATCGTAAAAATCCATCCGCAAGCCGGTACTGAGCACGCTAAAAAATTCATGCTGCTCGGGGTCTGTCACAATTCCCGCATGGCCCCGCCATACCACCAGATCTCCTGGCTGAGGGTGTTTTACGTAATGAAATTCCGGAATACCGGCATAGAGATCGGAAGTTGGTGCGTAGGCAAAGTGATATCCCGCACGATCGTAAACGCTATGGACGAAGTGCGAGCAATCTTGCGCTGAACGAAAGCGCCTTTCGAATGCAGTATCAACAATCGTCGCCCCTTCTTCCGAATTCAGCAGGGCTGACTTCAAATGCTTTGTCTCGACAGCTTCATCATGCGGTTTGCGGCGCGCCAGCGCGGGCTGGGACAGTAGACTGGCCAACAGAACGAAGAGCGCAGCTTGTTTAAAGGAGCCCATCATTTTAATTGGATGCCATTTCGACTGCGGCGGGAGGACCTGGGGCGGGGAAAACATGCCCTTTGCGCTGTGCAATCAAGGGAACCGTCAGGCCAAAAGAAAAACCGCCGGGACACATTCCCCGGCGGCCACTTAGAAATCGAGATTTGCAAAGGTTGCAGAGTTTACTTCTGGCAGGACTCGCTCACCATCTTGACGGACGTCACTGTCATATGTCCGTGTTCAGAGGTATCTTTTTTGATCCTAGAGTCCTTGGCAGCATCTTTTGTGTCTTCCTTCAGGTTATGCATTTTGGCGTTTTTGACGACGCCAGTTGCGGTCACGGTATGGCCCACGTGTTTTGCCAGGCCTACGTGGGAATTACTTCGCACCTCCCACGTACTGCCGTCATCCCCGACAAGCGTAAATTCATGGGCATCTTCCCCTTTTGCGAGGCAGCCGGTTATTGTCCTTACGTCGGACTTCGACTTCGCGTGCGCGAGTTGGCCCGCCATCAAAACGCCCAGCACTGCGAAAGCGATCCATAGTTTGTTAGTTTTCATTCATTCCTCCGCGAAAATTAGATTCACACCGAAATCCGAAACTCAGCTTGATGTCGTTCAGAAAGTATCATGAGACGCGGGTGTATGCCGTCTTTCTTACAAAAAATAGATAGGTGGTCCCTGAAGGGGATAGCTTGGCAATAGGGATGCCTCGACCGCGAACGAGTTTCGCTCGGCACGAACCTCGTTCTGCGCTCAGCATGACAAATTCTCCTGCTATTTTCTGACAGCCTTTACTTCCAGGTATTCGGTTTTGACCTGAGTCGTCCCATCGGTGGCTTCATTCGCGGAGGACCATAAACTCTCCATATCGCCGGTCAAAGATTTTTGATCCTCAGGCCCGAGTTTCGAGAACGCCACAATTGTCGGTCCGAAGTATTTCTTAAAGAGAGCGACCGTCCCCGCGGGAGAAAAAGGATATTTAAAATTTACCGTACGTTTGGTGGTCTCTACTGAAGATGCATAGGGCGCCAGCCGCTCTCGAACTGTGGCTTCGTCTCCCCATAGCACCGGCGGCGGGATATCGGCGCGAGGTGGAACGTACTTTGCGCTGGTCGCGAACATCTTCCCGGCAAAGCCTTGCGGAGTCCAGTTGGCGAGCGCGATGAGTCCGCCCGGGCGGCATACACGCGCAAGTTCCGCGGCCGCCTTCTCCGGGTGGGGGGCGAACATTACGCCAAACATCGAAACCACGTAGTCAAACTGTCCGTCGTTGTAGGGTAGGTCTTCAGCGTCACCTTCTTCGAACCGTGCTTGCACGCCCTCGCTCTGCGCCCGCGATCTCGCCTGTTCAAGTAGATTGGTTGCGATATCAACGCCCGTAACCGTCGCGCCAGCTCTAGCTGCGGGAATAGCAGAGTTGCCAGTGCCGCATGCCACGTCCAAAACCTTGGCGTCGGGGGGAACACTGAGGCGGTTTACTAAGTCTTGCGCCTCAGCTTCGAGATAGTGGCCAATCTGTCCGAAGTCGCCCGCCATCCACGTACTCTTCATGCGATCTTTCAGCGTTTTTTCTTCTGGGGTTAGTTCCATTTTTCCACCTCGGCCAAAACTAGCATAAATGATAGATTCTTAAGTTGTGGTGGATTGAGCCGCAAGTATCCGCTTGCAATCATCCAGAAAGAAAATCGCAACTCACAATCTCATGAAAGCTATTGCTGTAATTCCTGCGCGCCTCGCGTCGTCGCGTTTGCGCCGCAAAATGTTACGCGACATTGCAGGTGAGCCGCTGATTGTGCGCGTCTGCAAAGCAGTCCAGGCATGTTCGTTGCTGGCTGAAGTGATCGTTGCTACGGACTCGGACGAAATTCTACAACTGTGCAAACGCCATGGTCTTGATGCGCGGATGACCTCCAGCGCTCATCGTAGCGGTACAGAACGCGTACATGAGATTGCGGACAGCGTGGCGGCGGATGTGTATCTGAACATTCAGGGCGATGAGCCACTCACCCGCGCCGAGCACATTTCCGCGTTGCTCAAAGTAATGGACCAGCCCGGAGCGCTGGTAGGAACGCTGAAGACACAGGCGAGTGAGAAGGATGTGGACAACCCTAACGCAGTGAAAGTTGTGACTGATGCAGTTGGGAAGGCCCTGTACTTCTCTCGGGGAACTATTCCGTTTGATCGCGACAAATCAGGAACGACCTACTTCAAACACCTGGGATTCTATGGCTATCGAAAGCCTGCGCTAGACCGCTTCGTTGCACTGCCCGAGTCGCAATTAGAAAGAAGCGAACGGCTGGAGCAATTGCGATTTTTGGAAAATGGGATTGATATCCATGTCGGGGAAACCGAGTACGACACAATCGGTGTAGATACGGAAGAAGACCTGCGTAGAGTCGAGGAAATGTTAAGGGCCCGCTAGCTTTCGGCGTCGAGTCAGGCGCGGGCTCTTCCCCAGGCTTCGGCTGCCTGCACACGCTTTGAAATTGCGGGATGCGAGTGAAAAAACCATTCCACAAACGTGGAGGGAGAGCGCTCCGACAGGTTTTGTTGCGCCAGCTTATTCATCGAGGAAATAAATGGTGTAACGCTGGCGATGGACTGAAACGCATACCGATCCGCCTGGCGTTCGTTACGCCGTGAGTAGGCGTTCAACGCGGGCATCAGCAGGAATGAGAGCACAGTGAAAACCAGCACCAGCAAAGGCAAGCCAGCGAAGTCCGATAGCGTTTCGAACATCCGCAACCGTTCCACGGCGTAATGAAGCGCCCAATTTGCAGCCCAAAATCCAAGGAACGTCATCGCCGCCTGCACGAACATACTTTTCAAAATATGCCGGTGGACGTGATGTCCAAGCTCATGCGCAAGCACAGCTTCGATTTCGTCGGGGGAATAATTGTCGAGCAAGGTATCCGCGAGAATAATCCGCCGCGTGCTGCCCATCCCAGTGAGAGCGGCGTTTGCCTTCTTACTCTTTTCCGATAGCTTCCATCGATAGACACCCCGCACGCGAGTGCCTGCGCGCTCCCCCATCACCACCAGGCGACGAATTAGTTCCTCATCTTCGAGGGGCTCGAACTTATAAAAAATTGGCAGCAAAAGCACGGGAGCGAGACGGGCCAGCAGAATAAAAAGTCCGAGGAACGCGGCCCAGCAAATCAGCCACCAGTGTTCTGGAAATTGCCGCAGGATGAAGTAGAGCAACTCTACGGCGATTTCAGCAAACACCACGCCTACTAGAAATCCTTTGAGCTCATCCCAAATCCACGAAGAGAGCTTCTGATTCGATAATTTGTAGCGATGTTCGAGCCGGAAACCGTAGTAATCGAATCCCAGAGCTAGGAGCTTCCCGATGCTCAAGAGCATCAGCACATACAAAAAAACCGCCAGCGTATAGTTTTCAAATCCAAGTTGCAGTGCGCGATCTCTAAGGGTGCCGCTCCATCCGGTTCCCAGTAAAGCGCCCAGAAACACGAGGCCAACGACAAAATCAGCAATCCCTAAAAGACGATGGATTCGGTTATAGCGCAGCGCGTCAGCGGAATCAGGCGGTGCCTGAACGCTCATACCGGGGGCATCGGTCTCTGATTCTGGATTCATTGGTCATGGTGATTATGCCGCAATCGAACAGAAGCTGCCGAGAATGTTTGCGTGCTCGACTAAGCGAGAAGGGCGTGCGACGGCACCCTTACCCCCTCACGAAGCTTTCGGCGGTAGTAAGAATTTCAGTCACCAGTTCGGGCGAAGCGGCCTCCGCATAGACTCGCAACAATGGCTCAGTGCCGGATGCACGGAAAAGTACCCAAGGCTCCGCCCCATTGCCGTTCGTCGAAGCATTCAGGAAAAACTTGATCCCATCCAAGTTTTCTTTCTTGATGACAGAATGCTTGCCCAGCTTCATGGTGTCCGCCGCACGCGCCCGCTGGATCGCACTCTGCTTTACTTCTTCGGCAATGTGCAGGTCGCGACGTCCGTAGTAGTGCGGACCGTATTCACGCTGCAGGTCTGCCACCAGCTGCCCCAGGGGCTTGCCTTCTTCTGCCATCACGTTGGCCAGCAGAAGCGCATTCAAAACGCCATCCCGCTCAGGCAAATATCGCGAATATCCGATGCCGCCCGATTCCTCGCCACCAATCACGATTTCGCGCTCCATCATCAAGTCTGCGATGTACTTGAAACCGATTGGGCATTCGTTCAACTTGCGTCCGTATTTCGCAGCTATGCGGTCGAGCATGCGGGTGGTGTTGAAGGCGCGCACGACTTCGCCAGGCCACTTCTTGCGTTCCAGCAGCCATTGCAACAGAACAGAAAATATTTTGTGGGAATCCACGAAGCTTCCGTCTTCGGCTACGGCGCCGATGCGGTCCGCATCTCCGTCGGTGGCAAAGCCGGCGTGGCAGTTCTCCTTTACTACCGTCTCTTGCAGCAGGGCGGTGTGGGGCTCGATGGGCTCGGGATTGATGCCAGGGAAAAGTGGGTTCAGCTCCTGACGGATAGCTACATGCTGAATGCCGCGCTGCGAAAAAATCTGGCTTAGGACTCCGCGCCCGGAGCCATACATCGCATCCACTGCGAATTTGAAGTTTGCCTTCGCGATCAGATCCAAATCCACAAATTTGCAGATGGCATCAATGTGGGCCTGCTTGATGTCCACATCTTCGATGGGGGCACTTTTTCCATTCGGCATGGCGCCCGCGCGAACTTCGGCCTCAATAATCTTCATGATCGCGGGCGTAGCGGAGCCGCCAAATTTCCCCTTGAACTTCACACCATTCCAATTCCAGGGATTATGACTGGACGTGATGACCACGCCGCCAGCAGCACCACCGCTCTTGACCGCGTATGAAATTGCAGGCGTCGGACTGTAATCACTGGCAAGCTTCACGGGGATCCCCGCGCCCGCGAGCACCTCCGCCACTACGCGTGCCAGGCGTTGAGATGTAAATCGTGTATCGTATCCGACGACAACGCCTCGGCTTGGGTCTTCGTGCTTCAGAACATAAGCGGAGATTGCGCCTGCGACTCGGCGAACGTTTTCGAATGTGAAGTCGTCCGCGATAATTCCACGCCAGCCATCGGTACCAAATTTAATTTCTTTTGTTTCCGCCATTGGTTGCTCGTGCACCATTCCTTAACGGTTGTCTGCCACGGACTACGCGTCACACTAACTTAAGGAGTTTCTTTTCGTCCAGATACTTCACGACCTTGCCAACATCCTGCGCCTGATCGAGCGTGGTAATCAGCAAGGCATCGTCAGTCTCGACCACGATCAGATTGTTTATCCCTACTGCAGCCACGAACTTTTTCGGAGAATGGATGTAATTTCCCGAGGAATTCAAAGCGAAGACCCCTTGGCTCGCGATCAGGTTGGCCCCTTCCGGGTGCTTCTTGCTCACATGATGTTCGTGGAGAGCGGTCCATGAACCAAGATCGTTCCATCCAAAATCCGCGGGCAGGCAGAAGATATTTGATTTCTGCTCCCCTTTTGCTGAGCGCGGCTCGAGCACAGCATAGTCAATGCTGATGTTTTCGCATTGTTTATACAGCCGCGCAAAAGTGCTGGAGAATTTTGGAGTTCCATACGTGGCCGCAATTTGCTCCAGAAGGGCCGCCGTCTTGGGCAAATGCTCGCGCAAAGCGTTGGTCAGAGTGCGCGCGCTCCACAAAAACATGCCGCTGTTCCAGAAATAATTTCCCGCACGCACAAATTCGGCCGCATGCTTCGCATCCGGCTTTTCGGTGAACCGTCGTACACGCAGCGTCTCCCCGCCAACGGCAGCGGCGGCTTCAATATATCCGTAGCCGGTTTCTGGACGTGTTGGGCGGATGCCGAGGACGACGATGTTCTCTCCGGCAGCCGCGATGTTGATGCCTTCCTGCAATATCCTGCGATATTCCTTTTCGTCGCCGATCACATGATCCGAGGGGAATAGTCCGATCACAGCGTCAGGATCGGTGCGCAATAGGATGAATGCCGCCAGGCCGATGGCCGGAGCTGTATTCCGTCCCATAGGCTCCGCCACCACTTGCTTTTTATCTAAGCGCGGGACTTGCCGAATGATCTCGCGCTGCAAATCTGCATTGGTAATGATCCAGAATTTCTTTGGAGAAGCGAGCTGCAACAGTCGCGACACTGTCTGCTGGATCATGGTCTGTTTGCCATCGAGCGCGAGCAACTGTTTAGCGCGGCGCTTACGGCTGAGCGGCCAGAAGCGGGTTCCGCGTCCACCGGCAAGAATTACGGGATAAAAGTTTGTCTGGTTTTTAGGCACGATTCACGCGAAGTTTAGTTTAGTCACAATCTTGTAGAAGGTTCAGGCAGCTTTTCCCCGGGGACGGAAGCAACCAGCAACTCAAGCGTCCACTGCGGACGAACTGAAAATTCCTGTATCGAGGCAGGAATCACCACCGCATCACCCTTGGCGAAGGTTACAGCTTCCGCTCCGGGAGCTTCAACAATTCCGCAACCATCGACGGCAACCAGAATTTGGGCCGACTTCTTCAGCGGCGATTTACGCGGCTGAAATTGCTGATTGTCTTTCAATTCGAACATGTCCACAACAAAGCACGGTGAACTGATGAGCGGAGACTTGCGGTTCCTGCTGCCATTCAAATTTAAAGGCGCCGGACGCATGGTCTTTCCCGATACAACCTTATCTTTAAGCACCGCCAACCCTTGTTTCAGATGCAATTCGCGCGGCCGTCCGTAGTCATAAAGGCGATACGTTGTGTCAGACTGCTGCTGAGTCTCGACGATGATCGCGCCCGGCCCCAGCGTATGGACGGTGCCTCCCGCCACGTAAATCATTTCCCCGGCGTAGACATTAATCCAGTTGAGCAGCTCCTCGGCGCGGTTCTCGTGGATGGCGCGTTCGAAGTCCGCGGCCGAAACCCCTGGTTTGAGCCCAAGGCCTATCTGGGCGCCAGGTTTGGCATGGGCAACGTACCAGCACTCGGTTTTACCACAGCCCTCTCCGATGCGGTGCGCGGCTTCGTCATCCGGATGCACTTGCACCGAGAGCTTCTCATGAGGAAAGAGAAATTTGAGCAGAAGAGGGAAGCGCGTCACATCTACGGCAGCATCCCCGACTAGTTCCGTCCGGTATTTCGAACTGAGTTCCGCCAGCGACTTCCCCTTCAACGCTCCATTGGCTACTTTGCTGTTGTCGCCGGTCAGCCAGGCTTCGCCAATCTTCTGGTCAAAGCGGTGGTTCGGATAAATGGGCGATAGGTCTTGCGTTCCCCATGGACGCGGGTCGAAAGCAGGCACCATTAGCAATGGATACAGGTCAGCCATGATGATTTTCGGGGGAGTCTCCGGGGGGTACAAGGTCTGCGGAATTGATCACTCGACTTAGAAGCTTAACTCGTCACAGGGGCTGCCTGAGAAAAAACAACATGTTCTAAAGTGACGAAAGAAACCTGCCTAAACGCTCCAGACCACGATCCAGCTCGGTAATGGAAGTAGCGTAGGAAATGCGAATATGCTCGTGGGTGCCGAAACCCTCTCCTGGAACGGTGGCAACATGGGCTTCACGAAGGAGTCGTCCGGCAAAATCAGCTGGGGACTGCAACCCTCCGCGCCCGAAAAACGACGAAATATTGGGGTAGGCATAGAAGGCGCCTTCGGGTAACGTGCATTTGATCCCTGTGATCGAACGCAATCCCTTCACCACGTGATCGCGCAGGCGTATGTACTCGAGCCGCATGTCTTCCACGCATTGCTGCGGACCGGACAACGCCGCCACTGCGGCCTTCTGTACGATTGAGGTGGGATTCGATGTGGACTGGCTCTGCAATTTCTGCATGGCACTCAGGACTTGGGCCGGAGCCAGGGCGTAACCCAGTCTCCAGCCCGTCATGGCATAGGTCTTTGAGAGCGATCCGACGATGACCATGTGATCGCGATAGTCCTGCAACGAACCAACCGAGAATTGCTTCCCGGTGTAATTCAGATAGACATAGCACTCGTCTGATATAACCCAGATGCCGCGACTGGAGGCCAGTTTCACGATCTCTGCCAAATCGTCGGGAGACATAACGGCCCCAGAGGGATTCGAGGGCGAGTTGAGAATGATGAGCTTGGTCCGGGGAGTGATCAGGCGCTCGATCATGGATGCCGTGATGCGGAAGCCTTGTTCTTCGTCGGTATTCAGCAACACACATTTGCCGCCGGAGTAGCGAATGATGTCTTTGAAGGAGACCCAGTAGGGGGCAGGAAGAATCACTTCATCGCCGTGGTCCACGAGCACCTGAATAGCGTTGAACAATACGTGTTTGCCTCCGGTGGAGGCCATCGTCTCTTCACGCCGGTAATTCGAGGCGAAATCCTTTGCGTGCCGGTGAACGATTGCGTCACGCAGCTCAATCGTTCCGCCCACCGCGGTGTACTTGGTGAAGTTGTTCTGAATGGCGGCAATGGCGGCATCTTTTATGTGCTGCGGAGTTGGGAAGTGCGGCTCCCCGGCGCCAAAATCGACGACATCAATCCCCTGCTGGCGAAGCTTGTCGGCCTCGGCGACAACTGCCATGGTGGCGGAGGGTTCGATGCGATTAATACGTTCGCTAAGTTTTAGTGCCGGCGCTGCTTCGGTAACTGGCGTCATGCTCTCTTCCCCGGTTTTAATTTTCTTACGTTCGCCAGCTTAATCGCTGGATCCAACTTTTCCCTCAATCTCTGCTCCACCAGTTCGGGGACTAGGCCTTCAATTGACCCTCCCAGTTGAGCGACCTCACGTACCAGGCGCGAACTGAGGTATGAATATTGCTCTGCCGGCATCATGAACACGGTCTCTAACTCAGGCTGCAACTTCCGGTTCATCAAGGCCATCTGCAATTCATACTCGTAGTCACTGAGCGCACGGATGCCCCGCAGAACGGCACTGGCATTGACCCGCAAGGCGTAATCAACTGTTAGTCCATCGAAAGTGTCCACGCGAACGTTGCGTAAGTCGTCGGTCATTG
>JBEEGK010000341.1:0-3103 GCA_041166845.1 Acidobacteriaceae bacterium | reverse complement strand
AGTTACTTTCCCCAGCACTTCGAATGCATCTGTCGGCGGATCGTTGTGGGGCATCGCGTCACCCCTGAAGATCCACGAAAGGGAATTTTCATCCAGTCTCTTCTCAACCAGACGATGAATGACAAAGCGGCGGTTGCGCAGAAGTAATACAATGTCCCCCGGGAGAAACTCGTCGTATGGTGCGCTTTGAATCGTGAGCAGATCGCCCGGCCACACCGATGGAAGCATACTCGTTCCCCATGCCTTCAGCCGAACAGAACAGCCGCGAAGAAGAATCTCGGCTACGAGACCCAATTTAGGGTCGTCGCAAGTGCCCGGCGTAGATGGCAAATATGGCAAGAGACTACGAACTCATGCGGTGGAATCGGCACTGAAATTCGGTAGCATCCACCTTGCCGCAGGACAGCGCCATGGTCTCGAAAACCCGCTCGTGCCGGAATGCAGGTTCTTGATAAGGCTTTTTCGCCTTGTGTCCGTACTCCTGTGTCTTCATTTCAGATGCGTTCGAGTCTTTCTCAGCCATGGGAACCCGTTGTAAACCGAACCGCACCCCTCCCTAAACTCGAGGGAGGACAAACAAAGGTCTTTCCCCGGAAATATACATGAAGACGCCGTAATGCGCCACATAGAATAGAGATTAGCAAAGAGACACTACCTGCCTACAACCTAGGCGTTAAATGGTAAGAGGATAAGCAAGGGGCTGAGCCTTTGCTGGAAATGAAATTGCGTTTGCGTTCGTAACTGCCGAATTTCGTCTATGAAACGCAGATTGCGCAATTCGTGGTAAGTAACGAGCTGCTCGTGCTATCCGCACTGGCCGGTATAGCCATTCTGCCCATTGGGGCAGCCTTACCCAGTTCCACTCCTGTGGACCAGGAGTAAATGCGAGTCGCGAAACTATTTTTACGCGATCAGACCAGCGTTCTCGCGTGCGCAATCGGAATATGTTTTCCTGCAGCAAATCCTCCGGCCCTGGACCCTGAAGGCCGTGCTGAAGTTCGCACGCTAGTACTCGACTTGAAACGTCGGCGAATATCGCCTCCTCGAACGTCTTCGGCAAGCATATGCCGAGTACTTTATTTGCCAATAGCGCTGTAATTAGCAAAATACGGCTCATCCCTTTTCGCTTGGCGGCTCTGAGTAGTTGGTCGCCCCCTTCAATATCACTCTTTCGTAGTACGAGCGCAAAATCCACAAGCCATCCGAGTCTGTGCCAGAAGTGCTTCGTGCCGTGAGCACTCAGAGCCAGAGCCAAGTGGCCGATGTCAAGACCTCTCAGACGTTCACCGACAATTTCGATGTCTACGCTCGCTCGCTTGAGTTCTTCCACGGAAAGATCGATGGAAGCGTAACGTGGAAACAACGCCCAATGCAGTTCGATGATCGTTCCGGAATGGGTTCCTCTCATTTGCCATTCGCAGTTAGAACTGACCACTTTTTTGAGCAGGAACTTACCGGACTCCTCCAAATCCCGATATCCCAGCTGGCATATGATGTCGCGGGCCCGCAAGACATCGGCCGGCGCGACGAGAATGTCGATATCGCGAGATTGACGGAGGGTCAGATTGTTGTAGAGCTGCTGCCCCAGCACTGGACCCTTATAAGCCAAAGCCTGAATTCCATGGCTGCGCAAAGCGCCTATTAGCCTGACATTTTCAGCAGCCATTCTGAGATTCAAAGCCGCGATTTCACGAGCGCGAGACTGCGCGATCTCGCAGGAAATGCCCGCCTGTAAGAGGCAGTGCGCAAGCAGCGGCAATACCCCGTGCCGATCAGCTGTTGCGACTAACAATTGAATATTAGGGTGGTGCTTTAAGGCAACTTCCCATCCGGTGTCGATATGAGTCACGTATTCACTACAGATTGCTGCTAGCAATCTATGATCCCGCGTGAAGTCACTCGCACCAGCGGGAAACATTATTGAGGAAAAATGCATGAAGATGACTAGAAGTTCCCGCTATATTGCGCCACCACCTCTAAAAGCCGTCTTTTCCACGAGAGTTGGTAGAAACTCGACGATTTCCGAGTGTCTTCTGCAAAATTCACACCACTCTAACCGCCAGTAAGACCTTTGCGAGAAGAAAAAACAGGACGGAACCAATGTTCTCAACACTGCGTGCTCAATTGTTGCCCGCGACTGCCTTGTATTTTCTTGAGACCATGACTCGAGATGAAGAAAAGATGGTTCAGGCGCAAAACTTGACTCGCCAGGCTCTCTATTATCTTCAATCCGCACGAGCACGCCTCGATATGCGGCGTTCGTCAGCACTCAGCGGCCTCTTGCCTTACGTCCCCACGATGAGCGACGTTGCGCTTCGTCTTCTGATCAGCAATAAGTTGCAGGCGAGCAGGCGAACCAAAAGCCCATCACGAAGTTGACGAAGGAAAGCGGGTGGGACGTTTTGGTGTCTGGTGGCGGACGGCGTCAACTGGCGCAGTTCAATTCCACAAACACTGTTTCCGACTTTGGGGGATTTGGTGAGATCAGTCTAACCTACAATTTAGGGCGGCATTCCGCCAACCAACACCTTGATCGGTCCACGGCGGCATATCTGAATATTAAAAATAGTCAGTTCGGAGATGTAGCCCATGAGTCGGCGATTCTGAAAAAGCAGATGACCGACACCGTTTCGTTCCTACGCCCGCAGATTACGGCTTTGCTCAAGCGTGACTCGGACATTGAGAAGTCGTTAGACAGTATCGACCGGATAGACACCAGCAATGCTCTGGCATTCAAGAACCAGTTGCTCGGTGATCGAATACTTCTGGATGTTGACATCGGCAATATTCGGTTCCGACTGGACTGGTTGGAATTTTATGTCCACCACAACTTCTAATATCCGATAAATTAAGTCCTTGCACCACGCGGTCGAGACAACGTCTTCGGGGTCGGGATCGCAGCTAGTGATGTATCTGAAGTGCCCACGAGAGAAGAGCTGGGAGCCCGACTGAACGTTAATTGCTCGCTGCTCGCTTGGGGCTCAAGCTCGGCGGCGTTCGGCAATTAGTAGGCGGGCTGGTACCAGTAAGAACTACTACCCTTCGGACGACGGTTTTTCAGCTCGCTGGGTGATCGCTAGAAGCGAAAAAGACAGGGTAGCCA
>JBEEGK010000340.1:0-6140 GCA_041166845.1 Acidobacteriaceae bacterium | reverse complement strand
AAGTGAATGCCGAAGCTACCTCTGACGGCTATGCACGGATGGCCGCATGATAGTCGTTCTGACGGGTGGCACAGGCGGCACCAAATTCGCGGATGGACTTCGCCGGGTAATAAATCCGCAAGACCTCACCGTCATCGTAAATACCGCAGACGATTTTCAATGGTGGGGCCTTCATATTTCACCTGATATTGACTCCGTCATGTACGTGTTGAGCGGGCGGGTCAGTAAGGAGCGCGGCTGGGGCATCGCTCAGGACACATTCTTTTGCCTCCAAACGATGAAGCAGTTGGACGAGCCGAGTTGGTTTCAAGTCGGTGATCGTGACCTGGCTGTGCACCTGCTTCGTACGAAACTGTTGGCTCAAGGAAAAACTCTGACCGAGGCGACTGCGAAAATCGCCTCCAAAATGGACTTGCAGGTCGGAGTTCTCCCCATGAGCGACTCCAGAGTACAGACGCGGGTGAATACTCCCGCCGGCGAACTCAGTTTTCAGGAATACTTTGTGAAGCGTGGCTACCAGGACTCTGTAAATAGTGTGCGCTTCGAAGGAGCATCTGAGGCCAAAGCCGCGCCCGGTGTGATTGATGCCATCCTGTCCGCCGACGCCGTGTTTGTGGCGCCGAGCAATCCCGTCACGAGCATCGGCCCCATTCTTGCCGTGGCACAAATACGCCAGGCTTTGCGGGACACTTCTGCGCCTGTGGCTGCCATTAGTCCGATCATTGGATCGGCGCCCGTCTCCGGTCCCGCCGGAATTCTGATGGCGGCCCAGGGATTTCCGATTTCGATCAACGGTGTGGCGAAAGCTTACGAGGATTTTCTCGACGTCCTAATTGTGGACGACGCTGACGAAGCCGCAGCAAAGGAGCTCGAACGCAGCGACTTGCGTGTTTCATGCATGAATATAATGATGCGGTCAGAAAACGATAGAGAGCAACTTGCCAAGCGAGCGCTTTCCTTCGTCAGTCAGAATCTACCGCGAAAGATTTCGGTTGCGTCATGATTCTGATTCCAGTTAAAAACCTGGGCCATTCGAAGCAGAGACTGGCGGAAGCCTTAACTCAGGAGGCGCGCGCGGAACTCGCCCGCACCATGCTGCTGGATATCCTGGAAACATTGTCGAAATGGCAGGGACTGCCCGTCAGCGTTGTTACGGGCGATCCCGCTGCCACCGAAATGGCCCGCAATTTCGATTTCGATGTGATCGCCGACTCCCAGGACACCGGAGAGACTGACGCGATCGCGATGGCAACCGCCGTTTGTGAATCACGCGGCGCTAAAAGCACGCTCGTGATTCCAGGCGACATTCCTCTGGTCGAAGCTTCGGAGCTTGAGACGATATTGAAATCCGCTCCAGCGCAAGGGTCCGTTCTGGTCCCAGCGGCTGATGGTAGAGGCACAAACGCGATTTGGAGAAGTCCCTGCGGGCTTTTCCCGCTGCGCTTCGGAAACGACAGCTTCCTGCCTCATCACGAGAAGGCCATGGCGGCTCAGAAGCCCTGTGTGGTGATGAATTTTCCCGGCATCGCTCTCGATATAGATAATCCGGCGGATCTACGACAACTCGCGATGATGCCCGGCGAGAGACGCTCACAGATCCTTGCGAGGCGCTGGCACGCCGCCGAATTAGCGCCGGCGGCGAATGGATGATAGATACTTTCGGCGACATTCAGAGTATGTCTGTAATTCCGATACGCCTTGAAGAGGACGTTTGTCCCGGAGACGACATTGCAGAAAAGCTCATCCACGCGCTGACCGATCGCCAGGCGAAGTTGATGAGTGGCGACATCCTGATCGTGAAGCATAAAATCGTCTCAAAAGCCGAAGATCAATTTGTTGAGCTTGATAGCGTGCAGCCTTCTGAGGCTTCGCGCACGTGGGCTCAGCGTTACGGCCTTGACGCGCGCACTACAGAGTTGGCCCTGATGCAAAGCGAGCGAATTGTCCGTCAGGAACGAGGCGTACTCATCACCCGAACAAAACACGGGTTCGTTTGCGCGAACAGTGGAGTGGATGTCTCAAACGTGGATGGCGGCCGTCGCGCGCTTCTGCTGCCCGACGACCCTGACAACTCCGCGCGAGGAATCCACAGCGAGATCGAACGGCGCTTACAACTCTATATCCCGGTAATCATCACAGACACATTTGGCAGGCCCTGGCGCGAGGGTCTGACCGAGGCAGCAATCGGAGTCGCCGGCATGAAAGCAATCCATGATTACCGGGGACAGAGCGACCCGCATGGCTATCCTCTTCGTGTAAGCCTGGAAGCGGTCGCCGACGAACTCGCCTGTGCTGCTGGTCTGGTGTGCGGTAAGCTTTCCCGCGTGCCCGCCTGCATCATTCGCGGATTTCCGTACCAGCCCGCTGCCGGAACGGCAGGGGATTTAATCCGTTCCGCAGCCAATGATTTGTTCCAATAGAATTCGTGCACGGAGGATTTGTGACTCGAGCCTTGACGCAATCTGAACTGCAGAATTTTCCGTCACTTGAATGGGAAGATATCTGCGGCAGCCTTAGTCCCAATTTTCGCGCGGCGTTGGAACTGACGCTGCAATCGCAGGATGGCGGAGCGCTATCTCGCGAGCAATGCCTTCTTCTAGCCGACGCCGAGGGCGATGATTTGTTGGGACTGCTGGTTGCTGCCGACACGTTGCGCCGAGACTTGGTCGGCAACCTGGTCACTTACGTTGTCAATCGGAACATAAATTTCACAAATGTCTGTTTCGTCGGATGCAAATTCTGCGCCTTCAGCCGCGGACCTCGTGAAGCGGATACTTACTCTCTCTCTCTGGAGCAGGTCGCGGAAAAAGCTGCCGAAGCCTGGAAGATCGGAGCCACTGAAGTCTGCATCCAGGGCGGTCTGCCGCATGGCCTTCCGCAATTTTTTTATCGTGATATTTTGCGAGCAGTCAAAGGCGGGGTCCCGGCGATGCATATTCATGCTTTTTCACCGATGGAAATTATGTATGGCGTCGAGCTCACGGGCATGTCACTGCACGATTACCTCAGTATGCTACGTGACAACGGTCTCGACACTTTACCGGGTACAGCGGCGGAAATTCTGGACGACGAAGTGCGCCACGTGCTCTCTCGCAACAAGTTATCCACCAATCAGTGGATTGGAGTCATTCGCACCGCTCATCGCTGCGGTATTCGCACCACCTCAACACTCATGTACGGGCATATGGAATCCACGACCCACTGGATAAATCAGCTTTTGCTTCTTCGGGAAATTCAGCAAGAAACTGGTGGCTTCACGGAGTTCGTTCCGCTCGGCTTCGTGCATCAGAACACGCTTCTGTTTCAGCAGGGTTTGGCGCGTCCCGGGCCAACCTTGGCGGAGCACCTGAAAATTCACGCGCTTTCCCGGATTCTGCTGGCGGGAGCGATCAATAATATTCAGGTGTCGTGGGTCAAACTAAATCGCGACCTTTCCAAATTGTGCCTGCACGCCGGGGCCAACGATTACGGCGGCACCCTGATGGAAGAAAACATTTCTCGTGAAGCCGGGGCTACGGCGGGGCAATACACCAGCCCCCAGGATTTCCAGTCGCTGATTTTGGAGATGGGCCGCATTCCCGCGGAGCGCAACACAACCTACACGCGCATTCAGATCAAGCAGCCGATGCAGCACTTTACCGCTGAGTACTCCATGGAACCCGAATACGCGTGAAACGTCCGATCGCAATCATCGGCGGAACAGGCCCTGAGGGCTCCGGGCTGGCATTGCGCTGGGCCCGTGCCGGAGAAACCATAATCGTCGGCTCGCGCGACGCGGAGCGCGCGCAAAAGACTGCCGATAAAATCAAAGAGAGAGTTGGAGCTGCCGCGCAAGTCTCCGGCATGGAGAACTCCGCCGCCTGTGTCGCCTCTGACTTTATCGTCCTGACTGTTCCTTTCGAGTTTCACGCGGCATTGCTCAAGGAATTAAAACCCTCGATTCGTCCTGGAAGCATTGTGGTTGATACTACCGTCCCGTTAGCCGCCAGCGTCGGTGGGCGCCCTACGCGCATATTAGGAGTGTGGCAGGGTTCGGCAGCGCAGCAAACGGCAGAACTCGTCCCCACGGGAGTTTCCGTCGTCTCCGCGTTTCACAACGTGTCTTCGGAATTGCTCAATTCTGAAGCTGATATTGACTGTGACGTGATCGTTTGCAGCGATAATCCTGAGGCGGGTAGAGAAGTTCGCGCGCTCGCGCTGAAAATCCCCGGAGTTCGCGCGATTGATGGTGGAAAGTTGGAAAACTCCCGCACCGTTGAGCAGATCACGTCGCTGCTGATTGGACTCAACATTCGCCACAAAGGACACTCGGGCCTGCGTATCACCGGGCTGCCGGAAGCTGCCTACAAATAGTTTTCTTCGCCTTCTTCACGCCTCCAGTCTTCTGCCATACTTACCATCCATGAATCGCAGCGACGAAGGGTCCGCGATTGAATTCCGCAAGGTTGGGTATCGTTTACCCGACGGCCGCGAGCTCCTCCGCGATTTAAGCCTCGAAGTGATTCGCGGAGAGACGCTGGTTCTCCTGGGCCGCAGCGGGTCCGGTAAGACGACGACCCTGAAACTCATAAACCGGCTTTTAACTCCCAGCAGCGGTGACATCCATGTCGAGGGGCGATCCATTCGCGATTGGGATGTGATCAAGCTACGACGACGAATTGGCTACGTGATTCAGGATGTCGGCCTTTTTCCACATTTCACGGTGGCACGCAACATTGGATTGGTGCCGTCGCTGGAAAATTGGGAGCACGATCGCATCCAAGCGCGCGTACAGGAATTGCTGCAACTCGTCGGCTTGGATGCGAACATCGCTCCCCGGTATGCACACCAACTTTCAGGGGGACAACGTCAGCGTGTCGGCGTAGCCCGCGCTCTCGCTGCGGATCCTCCGTTTCTATTGATGGACGAGCCCTTCGGGGCGCTCGATCCAATAACGCGCGCTGAATTGCAACGCGAATTTCTCGCCCTTCAGAAGCGTATGGAGAAGACCATCGTCTTTGTCACGCATGATTTGAGAGAGGCATTATTACTCGGAACCCGCATTGGGCTGATGGAGTCCGGCTGTCTCGTCACAATTGAATCTCGTGACGACTTCTCGCGATCTTCCCAGCCGCTGGTGAAAGCTTATCTTGACGCCTTCAATACAACATTCGACCTTCAGCCAGGGGGCAGCCGATGAACGTCTGGCAATTCATGTTGCACAATCGCACCGAAGTTCTGGAACTCACGCTTGAACATTTGTGGCTGGTAGGAATTTCAACCCTGCTGGCGGTATGCATCGGGATTCCGCTGGGGATACTCATCACTCGCTGGCCCAGGTTAAACAAGCCGGTGCTGGGAGGTGCAAATATTATTCAAACAATTCCCAGCCTCGCTCTTTTTGGATTTCTTTTGCCGGTGCCCTGGCTGGGGGCGCGCGCCGATCGACTCGCAATTCTCGCTCTCACGCTCTACGCGTTGCTTCCGCTCATTCGCAATACCTATGCCGGAATCACGGGTGTTGACCGTTCAGTCGTTGAGGCCGGCCGAGGCATGGGCATGACCGATCGCCAGCTTTTATGGCAGGTTGAATTGCCACTCGCGTTAGGGGTAATCATCGCTGGCGTCCGGGTAGCAGCAATCATTTCGGTTGGACTGGCTACCATCGCCGCCGCAATCGGCGCGGGAGGCTTAGGGGAATATATCTTTCGCGGATTGGCAATGGTCAACGATCAGGTAATTCTTGCGGGCGCAATTCCAGCAGCCGCCATGGCCTTGTTTGCTGATATGAGTTTAGGCTGGCTGGAAAAACGATTGAGTCCACGTTGAGACGTGTTGACAATTCGCAGCGGGCGCACCGAGGACTGCAATTTTGTGTTCTGTTGTGGCTTTTGTTTTCTCTTTGCGCCTGCGGGCCGTCCCGCGAGAACCGCATCGTCATCGGGTCCAAAAACTTCACCGAGCAACTGATCCTCGGCGAAATCATTGCCCAGCAAATTGAAAACAAAACTCATCTCCCCGTTGAGCGGCGTTTTTATCTTGCGGGGACTTACATCTGTCACCAAGCAATTCTCGGCGGACGGATTGATATCTATCCGGAATACACCGGCACCGCTCTCACTGCGGTTCTGAAAGAAACTCCGGGAGCGACTCGTGAAGAT